>JAEKLU010000378.1 GCA_019509685.1 Mesorhizobium sp.
AGCACGCCGATGATGAACACCAGCGAGGCGATGACCCAGTTGAACTGGGTGCCGAAGGCCAGCGGGTAGTGGTTGGACAGCATCAGGAACAGGACCGGCAAGGTCAAATAGTTGTTGTGCAACGAGCGCTGCTTGGCGATCTTGCCGTATTTCGGGTCCGGCTTGCGGCCGGCGATCAGGTCGGCAACGACGATCTTCTGGTTTGGAATGATGATCATGAAGACGTTGCACGACATGATCGTGGCGGTGATGGCGCCGAGATGCAGGAAGGCGGCGCGGCCGGTGAAGAGATGCGTCAGCCCCCAGGCGATGAAGACCAGCACGCCATAGAGCACCAGCATCAGGCCGGTATCGCTCTTGCCAAGCGGCGAGCGGCAGAGCAGATCGTAGACCACCCAGCCCGAGACGATCGTCGCCATCGACAACAGAATGGCGACCGGAACCGACATCGGCAGCACGTCGGGGTCGATCAGGAACAGATCCGCGCCGGCGTAGTAGACGACGCAGAGCATGGCGAAGCCCGACATCCACGTGGCGTAGGATTCCCATTTGAACCATGTCAGGTGCTCCGGCATCTCGGCCGGCGCGACCAGGTATTTCTGGATGTGGTAGAAGCCGCCGCCATGCACCTGCCATTCCTCGCCGAAGGCGCCGGCGGGCAGGCCGGGACGCTGGCGCAGGCCGAGGTCGAGGGCGACGAAATAGAAGGACGAGCCGATCCAGGCGATACCGGTGATGACATGCAGCCAGCGGACGGCGAAACTCAGCCAATCCCAGAAAATCGCGAAATCCATCATCGAGTAACCCCTGGGAAATTGTCCCCGCCGATTGAGTGACTTTACGGGGTGGAGCGCAAACGAAAAGAGGCGGGGCACGCGATGACTTTCAAAAAAAATTGGAAAATACTAGGCTTGCCCTACGCCGCCGCTTGAGAGCCACGAAAAGCCAATGGCCTATCTCGACAACATCGCCGTCTTCGTCCGCGTCGTCGAGCTCGGCAATCTGTCGGCCGCTGGGCGCGACATGCGCCTTTCGCCGGCGGTCGCCTCCAACCGCATCAAGGAGCTGGAGAAGCATCTGGGCGTGCGATTGTTCAACCGCACGACAAGGCAGTTGATGCCGACAGAGCATGGCACGGTGTTCTACACCGGCGCCAAGCAGGTGCTGGATGCAATCACCGAGGCCGAAGCCGCGGTCGCGGCGCTTTCCGGCCAGCCGCGCGGCACGATCCGCGTGACCGCGCCGCTCGGCCTCGGCCGGCGGCTGGTTGCCTCCGGCATCCCGGATTTCCACGATAAATACCCTGATATCGAGGTGCGTCTGCGGCTCTCCGACCACAATGTCGACATCATGAAGGAAGGCATCGACGTCGCCTTCCGGCTCGGCATCATCGAGGATTCGAGCCTCAGGATGCGCGGAATCATGGAATGCGAGCGCGTGCTGGTGGCGGCGCCGAAATATCTTGAGGCGCGGGGCGAACCGGCCGAGCCGCAGGAACTGATCGGCAAGAAGCACGATTGCCTGATGCTGCGCTACGCCGGCGCACGCGAATATGTCTGGACGCTGCAGACGCCGAGCGGCCCGCAGAAATTCGAGGTGCACGGCCCTTATGACACCGATGACGGCGATGTGCTGACCGGCTGGGCGCTGTCGGGGCGCGGCATCATCAACAAGCCGCGCTTCGAGGTCGAGCCGTTCATCCGCGACCAGCGGCTGAAGGTGATCCTGGCCAAGACGCCGCCGACGCCGGTGCAATTCGCCGCCGTCTATCCGCACAAGAAACTGCAGGACCCCAAGGTGCGGCTGCTGCTCGACTTCATGGCCGAGCGCTGCCAGCGGCTGATCAAGGATCTTCTCGCGGGGAAGTGAGTGGCGGTGCATGCTTCGGGATTGGCCGAAGCCTCCGTGACGTCGTCATCCACGGGCCGAGCGATACGAAGCGACGCGGCGCAGACCATAGAATGACTACGTGATGGGCGTTGACTGCCGGCAAGTGACAGGCTGGTGGCCCACTCGATCCCGTTGCCTTACGCGAGGGCGGACCTAGGTTGATGGCCACACGGCTGCCCGAGTTTCAAGGTAGCCGAGGGGCCGCGCTATGCATCTCGCCGTTTCGCTCAACAGTGCTTCCGACGCCGGGCAGGCTTCACTGACATTTGCGGAGCTCGCCGCCTTCGTGCGGCAGGCCGAGGCGGCGGGTGTCGACATGATCGTCATTTCCGACGCAACGGATGGGCCATCGAGCAGCCCGTTCGAGGCGACGACGCTGCTTGCCGGCCTGGCGACCGTGACCGACAGGATCGGCCTCGTCGCCAGCGCTTCGACGCTCGCGCACCAGCCCTACAATCTGGCGCGGCGTTTTGCTTCGCTCGACGTCATCAGCCACGGCCGTAT
>JAEKLU010000042.1 GCA_019509685.1 Mesorhizobium sp.
CGCTTCTTCGACGCGGGAGCATTCCGTCACCAGCCAGTCGGTCATGGCCGGCCAGTTGTCATCGGCGTAGCAATTCACATGCCACAGCGAATTGATGCCGAGGCCTTGCGCGCTCTGCTCCGGCTTCAGCTTCAGCCTCGCTTCGATCGCCGGCTGGAACGGCTTCAGCCGCGACCAGGACTGCGTGGCGCCGAATTTTTCATTGCGGCCGAAAAAGACGCCGACATGGTTTTGCGCCGGCGCGACATACATGGAAAGCACCAGGGCGAAGTCAGGCATTCCGCGTTGCCAGAACCAGGGACCACGGCGCACCAGCCTGGCTCTTTCTTCAGGATGCCGTTCGGCGAACAGCGTCCAGAAGCCGCGATGGCGGAACTCCGAGGCACGGCGGCCGCCGAAGTCGAACTCACTCATGGCCGGCTTCCGGCCATGAGGGTTACACCATGCCGAGCGCGGCCTTGTAGAGATCGAGGATGGTCTCCTCCTCCTGGCGCTCGGCCTGATCCTTCTTGCGCAGCCGCACGATGGTGCGGACCGCCTTGGTGTCGAAACCGGTGCCCTTGGCCTCGGCATAGACGTCCTTGATGTCGTCGGAAATCGTCTTCTTTTCCTCCTCGAGGCGCTCGATGCGCTCGATGATGGCGCGCAGCTGGCCGGCGGCTACAGTCTGGCTGGTCTCGGTGATCTCGTCGGCCATTTCTTCTCTCCGCGTCTTTCTGGGGGCAAGGCGATTCCCGCCGTGCCAAATTGGAGCGGGTTCCCTGCCCGAGCGGGCGCGGCGGGTCAAGCCACTATCGAGCCGTTGTGAACTGCTACTGTCATCCACCCGCCTCGCGCCGCGCGCAGCTCGTTATTTAAAGGCGATCAGCAGATCCTTGGCATCGATCTGGTCGCCGGCCCTGACCAGCACTTCGGCGATCTCGCCGTCGCGCTCGGCATGGAGTGCCGTTTCCATCTTCATCGCCTCGATCGACAACAGCACATCGCCCGCTTTGACCGCCTGTCCGGACGCCACGGCGAGTGCCGAGACCACGCCAGGCATCGGCGCGCCGACATGCGCTTCATTGCCGGGCTCGGCCTTGCGCCGCGCCTTGGCCGCCGATGCGCCGTGCGCCCTGTCCGGCACCCTCACGCGGCGCGGCTGGCCGTTGAGCTCGAAGAAGACTGTGACCATGCCCTTCTCGTCGACATCGCCGAGCGCCAGGCAGCGCACGACCAGCGTCTTGCCTTTCTCGATGTCGAGGAAAATCTCGTCTTCCGACTTCATGCCGTAGAAATAAGTCGGCGTCGGCAGCACGCTGACCGGCCCGTAGGTTTCCTGCGCGGCGGCGAAGTCGGTGAACACCTTCGGATACATCAGCCACGAGGCGAATTCATACTCCGAGAGCTTGCGCTCCAGCTTTGCCTCGATGTCCTTGCGGCTGGCCTTGAGGTCGGCCGCTTTCAAAAGCGAGCCCGGCCGCGCGGTGATCGGCTTGTCGCCTTTCAGCGCCTTCTTTTGCAGCGCCGCGGGCCAGCCGCCGGGCGATTGGCCGAGATCGCCGCGCAGCATCGACACGACCGAGTCCGGGAAAGCGATGTCCTTGGCCGGGTTCTCGACATCGGCGACGGTGAGATCCTGGCTCACCATCATCAGCGCCATGTCGCCGACAACCTTGGAGGACGGTGTCACCTTGACGATGTCACCGAACATCAAATTGACGTCGTGATAGGCCTGCGCCACCTCATGCCAGCGCGTCTCGAGACCCAGCGAGCGCGCCTGCTCCTTGAGGTTGGTGAACTGGCCGCCCGGCATCTCGTGCAGATAGACCTCCGAGGCTGGCCCCTTGAGGTCGCTCTCGAAGGCGGCGTACTGGTTGCGCACTGCTTCCCAATAGAAGGAGATGCGGCGGATCCATTGCGGATCGAGGCCAGGGTCACGCTCGGTGCCCTTAAGCGCCTCGACGATCGAACCGAGGCAAGGCTGCGAGGTGTTGCCGGAGAAGGAATCCATCGCCGCGTCGATGGCGTCGGCGCCGCTTTCCACTGCCGCCAGCACGGTGGCCGCCGACAGACCGGAGGTGTCGTGTGTGTGGAAATGGATCGGCAGGTCGGTCGCTTCGCGCAACGCCTTGAACAGCACCCGCGCCGCGGCCGGCTTCAACAGGCCGGCCATGTCCTTGACGGCGATGATATGCGCGCCGGCCGCTTCCAGTTCCTTGGCCAGCCCGACATAGTATTTGAGGTCGTATTTGGCGCGCGCCGGATCGAGGATGTCGCCGGTGTAGCACATCGCCGCTTCGACGAGCTTGCCCTCGGCGCCGACCGCGTCCATGGCGACGCGCATGTTTTCCACCCAGTTCAGACAGTCGAAGACGCGGAACAGGTCGACGCCGCCGCTGGCTGCCTGTTTGACGAAATGCTGCACGACATTGTCGGGATAGTTGGTGTAGCCGACGCCATTGGCGCCGCGCAGAAGCATCTGCAGCAGGAGATTTGGCGCGGCTTCGCGCACTTGCGAGAGCCGTTCCCAGGGATCCTCGGTGAGGAAGCGCATGGCGACGTCGAAGGTCGCTCCGCCCCAGCATTCGAGCGACAAGAGCTGCGGCAGCGCTCGCGCATAGGTGCCGGCGATGCCGACGATGTCATGCGTGCGCATGCGCGTGGCAAGCAGCGACTGGTGGCCGTCGCGCATCGTCGTGTCGGTGACCAGCACCTGGCGCTGCTCGCGCATCCAGGCGGCGAACTTCTCAGGTCCGAGCACGTCGAGCCGCTGCTTGCTGCCGTCCGGAACATGACCGTTGAGATAAGGCACCACGGGCGCGGCTGCATTGGCCTTCGGCATCGGCCGGCCGCGTGTCTCCGGATGGCCGTTGACGCTGACATCGGCAAGGTAGTTGAGCAGCTTGGTGGCGCGGTCCTGCCGCTTCACCTGCTCGAACAGTTCCGGCGTCGTGTCGATGAACCGGGTCGTGTAGGAATTGTCGGCAAAGCGCGGGTGGTTGATGATCGCTTCGAGGAAGGTGAGGTTGGTGGCCACGCCGCGGATACGGAATTCGCGCAGCGCCCGGTTCATGCGGGCGATCGCTTCGCCGGGCGTCGGCGCCCACGCCGTCACCTTCTCCAGCAGCGGATCGTAGAAGCGGGTGATGACGGCGCCGGAATAGGCGGTGCCGCCATCGAGGCGGATGCCGAAGCCCGCCGCCTCGCGATAGGCGGTGATGCGGCCATAGTCCGGAATGAAATTGTGCTCCGGGTCCTCGGTGGTGATGCGGCATTGCAGGGCGTGGCCGTTGAGCCGGATGTCCTTTTGCGCCGGAACGCCGGATTCCTTCGTGCCGATGGCGAAGCCGTCGAGGATGTGTATCTGCGCCTTGACGATGTCGATGCCGGTGACCTGCTCGGTGACGGTGTGCTCGACCTGGATGCGCGGGTTGACCTCGATGAAATAGAACTTGCCGGTGTCGGCGTCCTGCAGGAACTCGACCGTGCCGGCGCCGATATAGCTGGTCTCGCCCGCGATCTTCAGCGCGTAGCCGCAGAGCTCCTGGCGCAGCGCTTCGCTCAAGTAAGGCGCCGGCGCGCGCTCCACGACCTTCTGGTTGCGACGCTGGATCGAACAGTCGCTGGATCGAACAGTCGCGCTCGAACAGGTGCACGGCATTGCCGTGCGTGTCGCCAAGCACCTGCACCTCGACATGGCGGGCGCGCTCGATCAGCTTCTCGAGATAGACCTCGTCCTTGCCGAAGGCGGCCTTGGCCTCACGTTTGCCTTCCATGACCTCGCGCGCGAGGTCGGCTTCCGCGCGGATGGCGCGCATGCCGCGGCCACCGCCGCCCCACGAGGCCTTGAGCATGACCGGATAACCGACCTCGGCGGCAAGCTTCTTCACCGCCTCCATGTCGTCGGGCAGCGGATTGGTGGCTGGCACCACCGGCACGCCAACCTCGATCGCCAAATTGCGCGCGGCGACCTTGTTGCCCAACCTGCGCATCGTCTCCGGCTTAGGGCCGATAAAGGTGATGCCGGCTTCGCCGCAGGCCTCGGCGAATTCCGGGCTCTCCGACAACAGGCCGTAACCGGGATGGATGGCGTCGGCGCCGGACAGCCTGGCGACGCGGATCACCTCATCGATCGACAGGTAACTCTCGATCGGCCCCATGTCCTTGGCGAGATGTGGTCCACGCCCGACCTGGTAGCTCTCGTCTGCCTTGAAGCGATGCAGCGAATATTTGTCCTCCTCCGCCCAGATCGCCACGGTTTTAAGGCCGAGCTCGTTGGCCGCGCGAAAGACGCGAATGGCGATTTCGGACCGGTTGGCGACGAGGATCTTCGTGATGGCCAAGGACAGGGCTCCAGCAGCGTAAGGGAAGATGAACCGGCGCAATGATTAACGTGAAAATGCTGCAGCGCAAACAGAATCGCGCGACATCTAAAACGATTTAGGTCCCCTATTTGCGCCACCGGCATCGCTGTCGCCTTGCTGCCGCCAAGGAGAAGATCGCAAGCGGTGTTCCCAAGGCCAGTCAAGGCCGCCCGAAGGTCGGCCCATCGCGTCAACGAAAAATGCCCGGCGCAAGCGCCGGGCATCGCGAAAAGTCGACTTCTGTAGCCGGCTTATTTTTCGAAGTAGCTGTACTTGCCGTCGTCGCCCTTCTTCCATTCGTAGATGACGTAGTCAGGACGGGTGATATCGCCCTTGGCGTCATAGCCGATGTCGCCGATGGCCGTCTTCCAGGTGTTGGCCCGGATCGTCTCGCCGACCTTCTGCGCGTCGTCGGCCGAACCGGTCTTGGCGATCGCCTGGGCGATGATCTGCACGGCGGCGTAGGAGTAGAGCGTGTAGGCTTCCGGCTCGAAGCCGGCAGCACGGAACTTCTCGACCACTTCCTTGGCGGCCGGATTCTTGCGCGGATCCGGAGCGAAGGTGTTGAGCGTGCCGGCAACGGCGTCGCCCGCGATCGAGGCCAGTTCGTTGGAGACGATGCCGTCACCCGAGAACAGCGGCGCCTTCAGGCCCTGGTCGGCCGACTGACGGATGATCAGGCCGGCTTCGGTGTGCAGGCCACCCCAGTAGATGAGCGTGACGCCGCTTTCCTTCATCTTGGCGATGAGCGCCGAGAAGTCCTTGTCGCCGACGTTGACGCCTTCATACATCACTTCCGTGATGCCGTTGGCGTTCAGGTTCTTCTTGGTCTCGTCGGCAAGGCCCTGACCGTAAGGCGTCTTGTCGTGGACGATAGCGATCTTGGCGTCCTTGAAGTTCTTGGCGATGTAGTCGCCGGCAACCTTGCCCTGCTGGTCGTCGCGACCGCAGGTGCGGAAGGTATTCCACATGCCGCGCTCGGTGAACTTCGGGTTGGTCGCGGCCGGCGTGATCTCGAGGATGCCGTTCTCCTGATAGACTTCCGAAGCCGGGATCGAGACGCCCGAGTTGAAGTGGCCGTCGACGTACTTGACGCCGTCGGCGACGAACTTGTTGGCCACCGAAATGCCCTGCTTGGGATCGGAGACGTCGTCACCGATCTCGAGCTTGAGCTGCTGGCCGTTGACGCCGCCCGCCGCGTTGATGTCGGCGATCGCCTGCTCGGCGCCCTTCTGCAACTGTGCGCCGAACGCAGCGTTCGGACCGGTGATCGGACCGGCAACGCCGATCAGGATATCGGCGGCCCACGCGCTGCCGCTGAACGCGACGAACGCGGTCAGCGCCACGGCGGACAAGAGTGATTTTTTCATTGAAACGCTCCCATTTACGGAGTGGGCGTGGATGACACTTTCATGCGATGCCCACCCTTATCGCAGAAAGCATAGAATGCCGATTTTCAGGCACTTGTCACGCCGATTCATCCCCGAAACGGCGTTAATGGTGAACGTCAACCTTTCGGTTTCCAGCTCAATAAGGAAGCTCTTTCATAGAGCCAATTATACTGTGTCACCATCTGGCTGGTGCGGGTGTATTGATAGCCGACAAAGCCCAATATCATCAGCACGATGGTATCGATGATGTAGTAGTGCAGCGAAAACATCGTGCCGCCGAACAAGGCATGATGGATAAACCTGATGCCGATGCCGAGGCCGAGCATGTAGAAGAACAACTGCACGTAGCTACGCCAGGTCTGTGCCGCCGCCTTGCCCGTCATCCAGGCCGCCCAACCGCCGAGCAGGCAGGTGACGAACAGAAACTGGAAGATATTGGCCTCTTCGTAGAGAATGCCTTGCATGATGGTGACCCTTATCAGTGATGTCCGCCTTCGAGATAGGCGGCGCGCACTTCCGGATTGGCGAGCAGTTCCTTGCCGGTGCCGCTCATCGTCACGTTGCCGTTGACCATGACATAGGCGCGGTCGGCGAGTTTCAGCGCGCCGAAGGCGTTCTGTTCGACCAGGAACACGGTCAACCCCTGCGATTTGTTGAGCTCGCGGATGGCGTCGAAGATCTGCTTGACGATCAGCGGCGCCAGGCCCAGCGACGGCTCGTCGAGGAGAAGCAGCTTCGGCCGCGCCATCAGCGCGCGACCGATCGACAGCATCTGCTGCTCGCCGCCCGACAGCGTGCCGCCACGCTGGCCGATGCGTTCCTTGAGACGCGGGAACAGCGTGAACACCTTCTCGACGTCCTCGTCATAGTGCTTGAGGTTGTCGAGGCTGGCGCCCATCTGCAGGTTTTCCATCACCGTCATGCGCGGGAAGATGCGGCGTCCTTCCGGCGATTGCGCAATGCGCATGCGGGCGATCTCATGCGTCGGCAACTGGGTGATGTCGGTGCCGGCGAAAGTGATGGTGCCGGCACGGGCGCGGGGCGCGCCGAAGATGGTCATCATCAGCGTCGACTTGCCGGCGCCGTTGGCGCCGATCAGCGCCACGATCTCCCCCTGGTTGACGGAAACGTCGACGCCGTTCAGCGCCCGGATGTTGCCGTAAAAGGTCTGAACGCCCTTGATATCGAGCAGCGTTGTGCCGGCCATTATTTGCGCCCTCCACGCGTCGCGGGCTTGGCCGCCACTTCCTTCGCAAGCGCCTTGGCCTGGCCGATCCAGTCTTCGCGCGTGATGCGCCCGTCAAAGGCAAGATAAGCTTCCGCCGCTTCGATATCGGTTTTCTTCCAGGCGGCGATCTGGTCGAAATGGAAGATGCCGTGCTCGTTGAGTTTTTTCTCGTTGACCGGGCCGATGCCTTTGATGCGGATCAGGCTGTCGGCCTTGCCGTCGCGCGGCGCATCGAGGCGGTTGGAGATGCCGCCGGCTTTCGCCGCAGCCGGCGGTCTCGCTGGCGCTTTGGCAACCGGTTTCTTCGCCGCTTTCGCGACCGGCTTTGCCGGAGCCGGTTCCGCGGTTGGCGGCACGACCGGCACGCTGGCTATGGATGCGGCGCGCGCATCGACCTGAGCCGCTTTCGACGCGCCCTTCGACACCGTCACGCGCTCGCCCTCGCTATGGCCGATCGTGTCGCTCACCGGTCCGGCGAGATACGATGACGACGAACCGGGGCCGTGCGCGGCGTCGGGGCCGGTGTCGAGTTGCTCGATGACATCCTCGTCGCCGACCTCGGTCAGCACCGTCTCGACCTCCTCGTCGTCGACGCCGAGATAGGCGGCGATGACGCGCGGGTCGGTGCGGACCGACTGCGGATTGCCGTCGGAAATCTTGCGGCCATATTCCAGAACGACGACGTGATCGGAAATCTGCATGACCACCGACATGTCATGCTCGATGAGCAGGATCGACGTGCCGGTGGCCTTGATGCCCATCAGCAACTCGTTGAGGGCGGCCGATTCCTTCGGATTGAGGCCGGCGGCCGGCTCGTCGAGGCACAGAAGCTCGGGCCCGGTGCACATGGCACGCGCGATCTCCAGGCGGCGTTGCGCGCCATAGGGCAGATCGCCGGCCGGATCGTCAGCGCGGTCGACCAGGTCGGCCTTTTCCAGCCAGTGCCTGGCGAGGTCGATCGATTCGGCCGAGGCCTTACGATAGCTCGGGAAGCCGAACAGGCCGAGGAAGGTATAACCCGAGGCCTTCATCAGCTTGTTGTGCTGGGCAACCAGAAGGTTCTCGAGCAGCGTCATGCCGGAGAACAGGCGGATGTTCTGGAAGGTGCGCGCCACCTTGGCGCGTGCCGGGATCTCATGGTTGGGCAGACGCTCGAGCAGATAGGTAGAGCCGTCCTTCCGGTTGAGCGAGATCATGCCTTCCGACGGCTTGTAGAAGCCGGTGATGCAGTTGAACACGGTCGTCTTGCCGGCGCCGTTGGGGCCGATAAGCGCGGTGATCTCGCCGCGCTTGGCCTGGAAGGACAGATCGCCGATGGCGACCAGGCCGCCGAACTTCATCGACAGATGCTCGACCTGCAGGATGATATCGTTCGTGGAAGCTTGCGTGTCCATCAGCCGTGTCCCTCCTTGGTGAAGGACGCAGAGACCGCTCTTCGCTCTTTCAGGAAGGCCGTCGGTTCTCGACTGCCGACAAAGCCGCGCGGCTTCCACAGCATGACGATGACCATGGCCATGCCGAACAGAAGCATGCGGTAGAGCTCAGGCGTGAAGTCCGGGCCGAACACCGCCTTGAGGAAGTCCAGTTCGCGCAGGATTTCGGTGCCGCCGATCATGACGAGTGCCGCCACCGCAATGCCGCCCAGCGAGCCCATGCCGCCGAGCACGACGATGGCCAGGATGATCGCCGATTCCAGGAAGACGAAGGATTCGGGGCTGACGAAGCCCTGGCGGGCGGCGAAGAAGGAGCCGGCAAAGCCACCGAACATCGCACCCGTTGCGAACGCCGTCAGTTTGGTGGTGGTGGTGTTGATGCCGAGCGAGCGGCAGGCGATTTCATCCTCGCGCAGCGCTTCCCAGGCGCGGCCGACAGGCAGGCGACGCAGCCGGATGGTGACGAAGGCGGTGAGCAGGCATAGCAGCAGGATGAGATAATAGAGGAAGATCTTATAGTAGGCGCCCGACTGCGCGATGCCGAGCACTTTGGCGATATAATTCGGATCCGAGACGTTGAACGACATCAGTCCGAAGAACGAGACCTTCGGAATGCCGGAGATGCCGGCCGAACCGTTGGTCACCTCACGCCAGTTGATCAGCACGAGGCGGATGATCTCGCCGAAGGCAAGGGTGACGATCGCCAGATAGTCGCCGCGCAGCCTAAGCACCGGGAAGCCGAGCAGCACGCCCCACAAGGCGGCCATGGCGCCGGCTGCAGGCAGAAGGATCCAGAACGACAGGCCGAAATGCGTGCCGAGCAAGGCATAGGCGTAGGCACCGACTGCGTAGAAGGCGACGTAGCCGAGATCGAGCAGGCCGGCGAGACCGATGACGATGTTAAGCCCCCAGGCCAGCATCACATAGATCAGGATCTGGATGCCGAAATTGTCGACCCATTTCAGCGATCCCTGGAAGCCGAACAAAAAGACCATTGCCGCCGGGTAGAGGAAAAGGACGACAAGGCCGATCTTGTTGAAGTTGCGGCGCACGATGCCAGGCTCGGCAGCAACGGCCTTGGGCGCCGCGGCCTTTTCAGCCTTCGAGCGTTCCATCGCAGGAACAACGAAGGCGACATAGACGAAGCGGCCGATGGTGACAGCGGCGACCACGATGGCAAGCAGGCCCCAACGCTTCACCAGGATCAGTTCGTTGCTGATGTTCTGGTCGGTCCTCAGCCCGATGAACAGCACGAACAGACCGAGCGAGATGAGGCCGGCATAGAGCGCTTCACGCAAAGCGCGCTGGATGGGAGTAGCGACGATGTCGCGCTCCGGGGACACGGTAACGGCCATGGGCTCAGACCTTTTCGACTTCAGGCCGGCCCAGGATGCCGGAGGGAAGGAAGATCAGCACGATCGCCAGGATAGAGAAGGCGGCGACGTCCTTGTAGTCGATGGAGAAATAGGCCGACCACATGCTCTCGATGAAGCCGATCAGAAGCCCGCCGAGCACGGCGCCGGGCAGCGAGCCGATGCCGCCGAGAACGGCCGCGGTGAACGCTTTGACACCTGGCGTGAAGCCGTCGGAGAACACCACGACGCCGTAATACATCAGGAACAGCGTTCCCGCGACGGCGGCAAGGGCGGCGCCCATGATGAAGGTGATGGAGATGGTGCGGTCGACATCGATGCCGAGCAGCGCCGCCATCTTGCGGTCCTGCTCGCAGGCGCGTTGTGCCCGCCCGAGCGCGGTTCGGTTGACTAGGTACCAGAACAGCGCCAGCAGCGCCGCGGTCACCAGCACGATAATGATCTGCTTCAGCGAGACGCTGATGCCGTCGATCGTGTAGACCTGGCTGACCATCGGCGGGATCGGTTTGTTGCGCGGCCCTTGCGTGACCTGCACGAAATTGGAGAGCGCGATCGACATGCCGATCGCAGTGATCAGCGGCGCCAGCCGGAACGACCCGCGCAGCGGCCGGTAGGCCACCTTTTCGATCGTCCAGTTGTAGAGGCTGGTGAGAAGCATCGCCACGATCATCATGATCAGAAGCGCGACCACGACCGGCACCGAATAGAACAGCGCGCCAAGGATCAGGAAGACGATGAGGGCGGTGAAGGCACCGACCATGAAGATATCGCCGTGGGCGAAGTTGATCATGCCGATGATGCCGTAGACCATCGTATAGCCGATCGCGATCAGGCCATAGATCGATCCCAGCGTCAGCCCATTGATAAGCTGCTGGACGAAGTACTGCATATTTACGCGGCTCCCCTGGAATGTCGCCTTCCCGGACGCATTCCTTTTCGTATTTCCCCTAGTCGTAAAGTTTCGAGCCCGGATTGCAACGTGATTTTTCAATCGCTCTGCGTGTTTTGGAAGCACGCCGCCCGATTGCCCGTTTTTTCGCGCCCGACCCCTGGACTATCGCGGACCCTAGCATTGGCACAACGCAATGTCTTTGACGATTCAACCTTATGATGAGCCCCATTTCGAAGAAATCACCGTCAAAATAAGTTGATTGGGAGATTTCTTGCGCGAGCGAGAGTGCTTCGTTTGGGACCATCGCTCATTCCGTTAGGTCAGGATTCTGCCTCGTGTGACGACCATATGACGCAGGGCGGCCCAGCTGAGGGCCGCCCCGCTGAAATAGAAAAAGCGCTGAAGCGAGATTTCGGCAAGCGGAGCCGGCTTGCCCATTGAAACCGTGCTTTTCAGCCCCTTGAGCGGTGGATTGAAGACACTCGCCAAGGCCGGGATCGGCAGGACCGACGTCGGCAACGGCACGATCTTTGCCGACTTCAACATCATGGCGACGGCCGTCATCGCCGGCCATGGCGCAGCCCTTTGCCCGAGGTTTTCGCGAGGAATTGTGGCGGGGCGACCTGATTGTGCTTTCCGATATTTCGACCGACGACGACAAGCGCTATTTCCTGACCATGTCGGCGCAGCCTTTGGCGGCCGAGGGCACCTTTGCCGACTGGTTTCGCGATCAGGTATCGACGAAGCAGAGGCAAAGCTGTGACGGGCGCTGGCACCCGCATCACATAACGACAAATCCATGCGCGAACGGATCGCGGTCGTCGATGAAGATCGTGTTCAGTCCGGTCATCCGCGCCCAGCCGCCGATCGAGGGAATGATCGCCGGCTTGCCCGCGACGCTGACCTCTTTCTCGACCCGGCCCCTGAACAGCGAGCCGATGATCGATTCATGCACGAAGCTGTCGCCGGCCTTGAGCCTGCCCTTGGCGTGGAGCTGCGCCATGCGCGCCGAGGTGCCGGTGCCGCAAGGCGAGCGGTCGATCGCCTTGTCGCCGTAGAAGAC
>JAEKLU010000379.1 GCA_019509685.1 Mesorhizobium sp.
GCGCACGCAGTCGGCGAAGGAGAGGTAGGACCACAGCATCCGGCGGTCGGCGGGTTCGGGGAAGGACGAGAAGATGCGCAGGCACGCCGTCTCGATGCCGAACTTGTCCCAGTAGAGCCGGCTGAGACTCTCGACAAAATTCTTCGAGACACCGTAGAGGCTGTCGGGGCGCACCGGCGCGTCGACGCCGATATGCGCCTCGACCTCATGATAGCCGATGGCATGCACGGAGGAGGCGTAGACGACGCGCTTCACGCCGTGTTTCCGGGCGCCTTCGTAGATGTGGTAGGAGCCGCGTATGCTGGAATCGAGGATCGTCTGCCACTCGCATTCGAGCGGCGCGCCACCGAAATGCACGATCGCGTCGCAGTCTTTGGTCGCCGCGATCGTCGCTTCCATGTCGGCGAGATCGAAGACCGCTTGTTCCTCGTGCGGGGCAAGATCGCCGAACGGTTCGCGCCCGGCCAGGCGGATCGTCCTGGCGAGCGGCGCCAGCCCCTTGCGCAACTGCGAGCCGAGGCGGCCGGCGGCGCCGGTGATCAGGATACGTTCGTAGTGCGGCATTCTCTACTCCACTTGCGCGACGGCGGCGTTGATGCGCGCGATCGCCTCGGTCAGCACCTCTTCGCTGGTCGCGGTCGAGATACGAAAATAGGGTGACAGTCCATAGGCCACACCCGGCACGGATGCCACGCGGCCTTCGGTGAGAAGATAGTTTGCGACCGCCGTATCATCCTCCAGCACGACACCCCCGGGCGTCTTGCGGCCGATCAGGCTGGCGCAGCCGATGTAGGCGTAGAAGGCGCCGTCCGGCGGCGACAGTGTCAGGCCGTTGATCTTTCGAATGCCTTCGACAACGAGGTCGCGGCGCGCCTCGAAGGCCTGCCGGAAGCGCGCCACTTCATCCTGCGGACCGTCGAGCGCGGCCACCGTCGCTGCCTGTGCGATCGAGCAGACGGAGGTGCAGGACTGGCTCTGGATTGTCGACATCGCCTTCACCAACGGCGCCGGCCCGGCCGCATAGCCGACGCGCCAGCCGGTCATCGCATAGGATTTCGAGACGCCGTTGACGATCAGCGTGCGATCCTTGAGCTCGGGGCAGGCCTTGCCGAAGGAAACAAACTCGCGGCCATCGAAGAGAATGTGCTCGTAGATCTCGTCGGAGAGGATGAGTACTTGCGGGTGCTTCGCGAGAACCGCGCCCAGCGCCTTGAGATCGGCCTCGGAGTACACCGCGCCGGACGGATTGCCCGGCATGTTGAGGAACAGCCACTTCGTCTTCGGCGTGATCGTCTTTTCCAGCAAGGCCGGTGTCAGCCGGAAGCCCGATGTCTCCGGGCATTCGACGGTGACGGGCGTGCCGCCGAGCAGCTTCACCATTTCCGGATAAGAGACGAAGTAGGGCGCCGGCAGGATTGCTTCGTCGCCGGGCTCCAGTGTGGCCATCAGCGCGTTGAAGATGATCTGCTTGGCGCCGTTGGCCACGACGATGTCGTCGGCCGTGTAGTCCAGTCCATTCTCGCGGCGGAACTTGCCGGCAATGGCTTCGCGCACCTCGGCCGTGCCGGCGGCACCGGTGTAGAGCGTCTGTCCCGCCTTCGCCGCGCCGTGGGCGGCTTCGATGATGTGGCCGGGCGTCGGGAAGTCCGGTTCGCCCAGGCCGAGATCGATCACGTCGACGCCCTTGTCGCGCAGCGCCTTGGCGGCTTGCGAGGCCGCCATCGAAGCCGAAGGCTTCACCGCCGACAGGCGGGAGGCGATATAGCTCATTTGCCGTTCTCCGAAATATATTGCTTGGATAGGTCGTTCGCCCGCGCCTCGGCGCTGCGTGTGGCCGGATCGCCATAGCCGCCGCCGCCCGGCAGTTCAAGGATCAGCCGACGTCCAGCCGGAACAT
Source organism: Mesorhizobium sp. (assembly GCA_019509685.1). The sequence goes on from JAEKLU010000379.1 coordinate 1,898, forward strand.
GCTGCCAGCCCTTGGGCCGCATCTTGGTGCCGTCGTCCAGCTTGACCACGCCGGCAACGCCGGGCTGGCCGCCGTTGCGTCCGTGAGCAGGGTGGTTGACGCGGTCGAACATCGCCGAGAAGTCGAACTCGTGGCCTTCGATCGCCTCGATCTCGATCACCTGTCCGAGGCCGCCGCGGAATTCGCCGTCGCCGCCGGAGTCCGGCCGCAGCTCCTTGCGCCAGATGACGATCGGCCCGGTATGCTCGGTCGCCTCGATCGGCATCGTGTGCACGCCCGAGGGGAAGGCCGTCGCAGACAGGCCGTCAAGTCCGGGGCGTGCGCCCATGCCGCCGGAATTGAACATCAGCACTTCAGCGCGGCGGCCCGGACCGCCTGCGGCCGGACGCACCGAAATGTGGATGTTCCACAGCGCGCCGGCGCCTTCGGCGAGGATCTTGCCGGGCAGTGCTTGAGCGATCGCGCCCAGCACGAG
>JAEKLU010000043.1:0-9329 GCA_019509685.1 Mesorhizobium sp.
AAGTCGCCGCCATCCTCGACGATTTCGATGATGTGGCCGAAGGCATTGTCGGCGCGCGGATTGGCGGCGTCGACCTGCTCGGCCTTGCGCCTCGAATTGTTGGTCAGCATGACATAGACCTTGCCGTTGCCGGCATTGGGCTGGATGTCTTCGGGCCGGTCCATCTTGGTGGCGCCAAGCAGGTCGGCGGCGCGCCGCGTTTCGATCAAAACGTCGGCTTGACCGGCAAAGCCGTTCGCCGCCGTCAGCGGACCTTCTCCGAAGACGATCGGCATCCATTCGACCGAGCCGTCCTCGGCGAATTTGGCGACGTGCAGCGTGCCGTCGTCGAGCAGGTTCATGTTGGCGGCGCGGTCGTTCGGGTTGAACGTGCCCTTGGTGACGAATTTGTAGACGTAGTCGAAGCGCTCGTCGTCGCCGAGATAGAAGACGACGCGGCCGTCCTTGGCGACGATCGATTCGGCGCCCTCATGTTTGAAGCGGCCCATGGCGGTGCGCTTGCGCGGCGTCGAGGTCGGGTCGTTGACGTCGACTTCGACGATCCAGCCAAAACGGTTCGGCTCGTTCGGCTCCTTGGCGAGGTTGAAGCGGTCGTAATGCGCGCCCCATTCATAGGCGCCCTCCGGGATGCCGAGGCGCTTGTAGTTGGCGGCCTCCTTGTGGCCCTCGGGCAATTCGCCGGAGAAATAGCCATGGATGTTCTCCTCGGCCATCACATAGGTGCCCCAGGGCGTGACGCCGCCGGCGCAATTGTTCATCGTGCCGATGACCTTGGTGCCGGACGGATCGGCATTGGTCTTGACGCGGTCATGGCCGGCGACCGGGCCGGACAGCGCCATCTCGGTGGTCGACATGATGCGGCGGTTGAGCTTGCCGTCGCGCACCGCCTGCCACTTGCCGCCGTCCTTGCGGATCTCGACGATGGTACCGCCATGCGCGGCCATCTCGACATCGACCTGCTCCTTCGAGAGCGGCGCGACCTCGGCCTTCTTCTTCCCATCCTTCTCGACAACCTTGACGATGCCCGGGAACATCAGATGCGGGTTGGTGTATTCGTGATTGACCACCAGCAGCCCATGCTCGGCCGAGCCGTCGATCGGGATGTAGCCGACATAGTCATTGTTGTAGCCGAACTGCCGAGCCTGGGCCGCCGCCGACTGCTTGGTCGGGTCGAACTCAGGCGAATCGGCGAACAGCGGATCGCCCCAGCGCAAAAGCACATCGGCGTCGTAACCCGGCGCGACATGGTGCCTGTCGTCGATGCCCGCCTCAAGCTCGTCGAATTTGAAGGCCGAGCCTTGCGCCGCGCGCGCCTCATCGGCGGCGATCAGCGCCAGCGGGCTGACGGTGGCGGCAATGGCCGAGACGGCGAGCGAGCCCATGAGGAAACCACGGCGCGAGAAGCGGGCGGCGATGATCTCGCCCATGGTGCGGTTGTCGCTGGAATTGACGGACGGGCCGTCATTCTCCTCGAGCTGGCTGGTGCGGAAGCGGGTTTCAGGGGTCACGGACATCGGCTGTTCCTCTGGCTTCTTGGGGTGGCTGGAGTTTTGACTTTCGACCCCTATAGGCTGTCGATCACATTTTCGTGACATTGTCGTGATCGATGGTCGAGAACTGTTTGCCGGCTGACGAGAGCTCGCGGTCAGCTTGACGGCTTGGCGCGCTTCCGAAACAAGGGCTGCGGCACGCGCGGCGATGGCCGCTTCGACAGGGGATGAAAAGTGAGTTTCTGGGGACTGGCGCAACTCGGCATGTCGACCGTGACCTTCCTGCTGGCGGCGATGGCGGCCAAGCAGTGGGGGCTGGAGCCGAGCCTCGGCAAGATCCTGCTGACACTGGCGCTCTACACGGCCGGCAATCTGATCATGCTGCGGCTGGTGCGCGAGTTCGGCATGTCGGTGTCGTTCAGCCTGTCGGCGGTGATCCAGCTCGTGTCGGTCAATGTCGTGGCGCTGGTCTTCTTCGGCGAGCGGCTCAACGCCATTCAGGCGACCGGTGTCGTCCTGGCGATCGCGGCCGTCGCGCTCATCACGCTCGGGCCCTATATGCAGAGGCTCTAAAAGCAATCCTACGAAAAGTGTGACGCGGTTTTCCGTCGGATGTCGCGTCAACGAAACCTTGGTCGCTATGAAATCCTCGGTCGACACGCTGCTCAACAGAATGGAATTCCCGGTGCTTTTGGCCGGGCTGCTGATCGCCGCAGCACTTTGGGGCTTCGTCGAGCTGATGGAGGTTGCGCGCGCCGCCGCGCCGCATGCTTTCGACACGGAAATCCTGCTCGCCTTCCGCCATGCCGGGCAGCCGGACGATCCGCTCGGCCCGCTCTGGCTGCAAGGCGCTGTTCGCGACATCACCGCGCTCGGCAGCTCGGCAGTGCTGGTGCTGATCACGACCGCGACGATCATCTATATGCTGTTGATCCGCAGGCCCGCGACGGCGCTGTTCATGTTCGTTGCGGTGGCCGGCGGGCAAGTGCTGTCCAGCCTGCTCAAGCTCGAGGTCGACCGGCCACGGCCCGACCTCGTCTCGCATCTCGTCGACGAGACCTCGCTGTCCTTCCCGAGCGGGCACGCGATGCTGTCGGCGGTGACCTATCTGACGCTCGGCACCTTGGCCGCGCGCTTCCTGCCGGACAGCCGGACCAAGATCTTCGTGCTTTGCCTTGCCGTGCTCATCACCGTGTTGGTCGGCACGAGCCGCGTCTATCTCGGCGTCCACTGGCCCTCCGACGTGCTTGCCGGCTGGTGCGCCGGCTTTGCCTGGGCCATGCTGTGCTGGCTGGTCGCGCGGCTTTTGCAGCGGCGCAAGGTGGTGGCGGACAGCGAGTGACCTATGTCTCATCCCTATTTAATGATGCTTGAAACATCACTATGATTATATTATCCATTGATACTGCAGACTCAGACATGGGCTCTGGAAGATGATCACCGCCGCTCAGATGCGCGCCGCGCGGGCGCTGGCTGGTATCGACCAGAGGACGCTCGCTGAGCGCGCCGGCGTCTCGCTTCCGACGATACAGCGCATGGAAGCGAGCGAGGGTGTCGTTCGCGGCGTGGTCGATACGCTGATGAAGGTCATCCAGGCCCTCGACGAAGCCGGGGTGGAACTGATCGGCGACAACCAGGCCAGCGAGCGCGGCGGCAGGGGCGTGCGCCTCAAAACCATCGCGCCGCAGAACCCGCAAGGCTGAGTCCGCAAGAAAGTCGCGACGGCGACCGCCGACATCAAGCCGACGATCCCGCCGCTTTGGGAGCGGAATTCAGTCCATGGATCAGGCCAGGCAGGCAATCCCCCACCAGGCGCGGCCGACATTCGCCGACCTGTTCACGCCCAAGCTGATGACGGTGCTGCGCGAGGGCTACACATCGGCGCATTTCCGGGCCGACGTCATTGCCGGGATCACCGTCGCCATCGTGGCGCTGCCGCTGTCGATGGCGATCGCCATCGGCTCCGGCGTCACACCGGAGCGTGGCCTTTACACTTCGATCGTCGGCGGCTTCATCATCTCGGCGCTCGGCGGCAGCCGCTTCCAGATCGGCGGACCGGCCGGCGCCTTCATCGTGCTGGTGGCGGCGACGGTCGCCCGCGTCGGCGTCGACGGGCTGCTGCTCGCCACCATGATGGCCGGCGTCTTCCTGCTTGCCATCGGCTATCTCAGGCTTGGCACCTACATCAAGTTCATCCCCTATCCGGTGACCGTCGGCTTCACCGCCGGCATCGCCGTCATCATCTTCTCCGGCCAGATCGTCGAACTGCTCGGGCTGAAGCTGGCGGGCAAGGAGCCCGGACCGCTGGTGCCCAAGCTGGAGGCGATCGGCGAAGCAATCGGCACGATCAACCCGTCGGCGGCGATCGTGGCGGCGCTGACCATCGTCACAATCGTCTTTTTGCGAAAGTGGCGGCCGAAATGGCCGGCGATGCTCATCGCCATCGGTATTGCATCGCTGCTGGTGGCGCTGTTCGCGCTGCCGGCGGAGACGATCGGCACGCGCTATGGCGGCATACCGCGCAGCCTGCAATGGCCGACGCTGCCGCCGGTCAGCATCGGCAGGATGATCGACGTCTTGCCGGACGCGATCGCTTTCGCGCTGCTCGGCGCCATCGAATCGCTGCTATCTGCCGTCGTCGCCGACGGCATGACCGGGCGGCGTCACCGCTCCAATTGCGAGTTGGTGGCGCAAGGCTTCGCCAACATCGCGTCGGCCCTGTTCGGCGGCATCTGCGCCACCGGCACCATCGCCCGCACCGCCACCAACGTGCGGGCCGGCGCGCATGGGCCCGTGGCAGGCATGCTGCACTCGGCGATCCTGCTTGTGCTGATGCTGGTGGCTGCGCCCCTGGCCAGCTACATCCCGCTGTCGGCGCTCGCCGGCGTGCTCGCCGTCGTGTGCTGGAACATGTTCGAAAAGCAGGCCTTCGCCACGCTGCTCAAGGCCTCGCGCGGCGACGCGCTGGTGCTTTTGGCGACGTTCCTGATCGTTGTCTTCCGCGATCTCACCGAAGGCATCGTCGTCGGCTTCGTGCTGGGCTCGATCCTGTTCATCGACCGCATGGCCAAGTCCATCGCCGTCGAAGCCGACCAGCCCCTGGTGCCGGAGGACGTCGCCGATCAGCCGAGCGCCTACGATCCCAGCGAAGCCGCCGATGCCGACACCGTCGTCTACCGCATCTCCGGCGCCTTCTTCTTCGGCGCCGCCTCGACGGTCGGCACGGTGCTCGACCGCATCGCCGACCAGCGCAAGAATTTCATCCTCGACTGTTCGGCGGTGCCTTTCTTCGATTCCACCGCCGCCAACGTCATCGAGAGCGCCGCGCACAAGGCAAAACGTGCCGGCGTGCGCTTCATCATCGCGGGTGCCGCGCCGCCGATAAGGCGCACGCTGATCAACCACGGCGTCAAGCGGCCGCTGGTGACCTATGCCGCCTCGATCCGCGACGCGCGGGCGCAGCTGAAAGGGAAAACGGAGGCTGCGTAGAGCGTTTCACCGTTTCACGGAAACGGCGAACCGCTCTAACTCTTTGTTTTTAGGCAATTCCGGACCGAAAACCGCTCACACTTTTCCTGGAATTGCCCTAGACGATCGCCGCCGGGCTTCCTCACACCGTCGCTTCGATCGGCTCGGCCAGCTTCGGGTTTGTGCGCGCGGCGATCAGGCAACCGGCAACAATCAGGCATGCCCCTGCCAGCGTTGTCCAAGCCACCTTCTCGCCAAAGAAGAACCAGCCAAGCCCGATCGCCCAGATGAAGGCCGAGTATTCCGTCGGGATCAGATATTGCGCTTCGGCGCGGGCGTAGGACCAGCTCATCAGGAATTGGCCGGCGAGCGACAGCATCGCCACGCCGGCGAGCGGAAGCCAGAGATTGCCTGGAGGTGCAACGGCAAGCCAAGGTGCCGCGAGGGCCAGGACGACCGCGACGCAAAGGTTCTGGAACAGCATGATCTCGACCGGCTTGGCCAACAGCGCCTGCCGCCGGCCGAGGATCAGATTGTAGCCATAGAACACCGTCGATACGAGCACCGCCGCCGTGCCAAGCAGGGCGTCATGCGAATAGCTTTCGCGTCCGAACTGGCCGGCCAGGATGATGGCTACGCCGGCGAGGCCGGCGAGCGAGGCCCATACAGTCTGGCGCCTTATGCGCTCACCCAACAGCAGCGCGGCAAGGAAAAGGGCAAACAGCGGCGCGATGAAGCTGAGCCCGATCGCCTCGGCGAGCGGCAGCCTGGCGAGACCCCAGAAGAAGAAAACCAGGACCATCCCGACCACCGCGGCGCGCAGCGCATGCAGCCTCAGCACCGAAACCGTTGGCCAAGAACGTGGCCCCGTCGACCAGGCCGCGCCGGCAACCACGGTCGCGACCATGCTGCGCCAGAGCAACGTGTTGTAGATGCCGACGGCGATGACCAGAGACTTCATCGCCGCATCCATCCCGGACAGCAGGCAGATCGCCAGCGCGCAGACCAGCACCGGGATCGTCGGGGCGCCGCTCAGGCTGGATGTCTTCACGGCTTGGCTCATTGCGGCCGGATAGCCCGGAGCGAACGGCGGTACCAGATGGCAGCCAGCGCGATATGGCGGTCCAATCGCGATTGGCGGTCACGGCATGCGTTCGACCCATTGCGCGCGTGACGGCCCAGGCTCGAACGGGTCGCCGAAATACTGGGTCTCGCGCGCCACCTTGCCGTCGACGAATTCCATGATCGAGACGGTGTAGGAGGGTCGCCCGTCATAGGTCAGGATGTATTCCGTCACCCAGAGCGCGCCGGCGCCGATGATGCGCCGCACTGTGAAGCGCTTCTGGTTCGGCTGCGCGGCGCGGGAGGCCTGGATATTGTGGCGCCCGCGGATGCGCTCGCCCGATTGCGGATAGTCGAGCACCGCATCCTCCCGGTAAATCAGGTGCTCGGCCTCGAAATCATCGGCATCGGAGGCAGCCCAGTGGTGATCCAGAGCCGCCCTGATCTCCTGATCTTCCATGGCAAACCTCCTTGAGCGCGGCACGCGATGGACCGTCGTATCACGGTCCATCGTGTGGCTGGTAGGGAGGCTTTCGAGAGCGAGCCCGCGACAGCTATCTCAATCGAGGCTCAGCGCCGCGATCTCGCCTTCGCCCATCAGCGGCACGAAGATGCGCTTGCCGTCGGTGCCGATATCGGCGCTGCCCGGCTTGAAGGTGGCGGCCACCTGCGGCGTGCCGCCGTCATGATAGCTGTAGAGCGTGCCGGTCATGTAAGCGGTGGCATAGATGGTGTCGCCGATAGCGATGACACCATCTAGGTCGGCAAATTTCTGCGCGCCGGGCAGCGGCGTGACCGTCTTCGTGGCGAGGTCGACCGACAGCAGGCCGCCGGGCTCCGCGGTGCTGAAATCGGTCTTGTTGATGCCCTTGCCCCAGGAGGCGACGATCAGCCTGCCGCCATCGGCGAAGACGCCATTGGGCGACGCGAGCAGCGCATCCTTGACGAACAATTCCGGCCTGTCGCCATCGATGCGGTAGATGGTGTCGGCCAGCATGTCGCTGACATAGACCTTGCCGGCGCTGTCCTGCGTCATGTCGTTGAGAAACACGGCGCCGGGCACATCGATGGTCTCGATCAGCTTACCGCTGGCGAGATCGACGACGCGGACCTTGGTGATATCGGCGGCGTAGAGCTTGCCGCCGGAAATCGCCATGCCCTTGGGCGCATCCATGCCGCCCACCCAGTGGCGGATGATGATTTTGCCGTCCATCGACAGCAGCGAGAGATAGCCATTGCCGTCCGCGTCGCCGGGATTGCCGACGATGTTGGAGACGACGATGCGGTTGTTGGCGGTATCGACAAGCGCCGATTCCGGCTGCTCGAAGCCAGTGGCGCGCCAGATCTCGCCAGCCTGGGCAGCCGACATTGCTGCAATGGTGGCGAAGACGGTGGAAGCGATGAGGGTTTTCATGATGCTCTCCTGTGGTGATGACGGAGAGCTAGGTTTTTCGATACTTTTCTGGAAGACGCTTTGACGCTAGTATCGAATACCGATACGAAATCATCCGCATGAGGTGCATTCCATGAATGGTCCGATCTTCGAGGCGCTGAAACGGACGCTGAAGGCGAAAGGCCTGACCTATCGCATGCTGGCCGAGCGCATGGGCGTTTCCGAGCCGACGGTGAAACGCATCTTCCATGAGCAGAACTGCAAGCTCGACCGGCTGATGGAGATTTGCGCGGCGGCCGAGGTCGAGCTGGAAAACGTGCTGGGCGCGATGAACCGCGGCCCGGGCCCGGCCAACCGCGTCGGGCCGGAGATCGAGCACAGGCTGGCGGCGCGGCCGGCGCTGCTGTTCATCTTCGTCATGCTGTCGGAGAAATTCACACCCGAAGGCATCATGCGTTCGCAAGGCCTGAGCGAGGCCTCGATGTTCCTCTATCTGCGCGACCTCGAAGAGCTCGGGCTGATCGCGCTCGGGCGCGGCCTGTCGGCGAGGCTGCTGATCGAGACGCCGATCCAGTGGAATTTCGAAGGGCCGCTGAAGCCGCATTTCGAAATGACCAACAAGAATTTCATCGGCTGGGCGATCCGCCATCTGGATCACGAGGCAACCTTCGTCAGCTTCTCCAGGCGGATGCGGCCGCAAACGGCCGAGATGCTGAAGCGCGAGGCCGAAGAACTCGCCGAGCGCGCCAGGCTGCTTGCCCATCACGACCAGCACACCACGCCCGCGATGCGGGTGCGCGGGTGCCAGCAGATGCAGGCAAGCCACGTATGCCGGCATAGCGATTGCGCGGCGGGACGAGCTCGGCGTTTCAGGTCACGGTCCCTTCGATCCAAGCCATGCTCAGAGTCGGCTTGACGACAGAGAAGCCGGTGGCGGATTGTCTTGCGGTGTAGCCGAATTGCGCCGATCACGTGTTAATTGTGTCCGACGACGATCATCTTTGCGAACGAGTTTGCTCTTGCCCTTCCTCGTTATTGCCTCCTTTTTCTTCGGCGCCTGGACAAGCATCGTCCTGCACGAATCCTCCCATGCTTTGGCCGGACATCTGGCAAACCTGCAAATAAGAGAGTTTCGTGTTGGATTGGGACCTACGGTACTCAACACCCGCCTGCTGGGAGTAGACATTCGCGTGGGAACCATTCCCATCGCCGGCAGGGTGAGAACGTTTCCTCAATTATTCTATTCGAAGTCCGCAAACCTGCTTTTGGTCGCCGCGGGGCCTGCGATGGATGTCGTCTGGTTGGTGGTCCTTCTCGGCGCAATGTCAATCCATCAAGACTCACAACTCGCAGGCTCTATCCTGGCGCCGGCCGTCATATTCCAGATCATGATGGTTATCGGCAATGTCTTCCCGCACAGCCCAGGGTCTACGGCCAGCGGACACCCAACGATATGCTGGCTTTCTGGAAGATTGTCTCGAAAGAACACGATCCGAGCGCGCTGTTCCGACAGAACTATCTGAGCGCCTTGCGGAAATATATGAGCCCGGGTGATCCGCCATGGCAAGCTACGGGTCAGTCTGATCGGGTCGCTTTCTATTTTGCCACGCCCGACCTGACGGACGAAGACCTCCAGGCGCTGGAAGCCGATCTGGCCGCTACCTTGCTCAGAAGCGAGCGCCTTTTCCTCATCGACACTACCGCCACGAAAATCCTCGCCCGGCCCGCCCAGTCAGCCCCTCGTCTCAATACCTACCTCGATCGGCTGACGGAAACGGCTGTCGCCATGGCGCCGGAACTCCGCACGCTGAAAGGGACACGCGGCGCGGTGCTTGCGCGATTGGGGCGCCACGAGGAGGCACTGAACGCCCTTTCCGAGGCCGATGAGTCCGACGACTTCAATCGCTGCCTGAATG
>JAEKLU010000043.1:9349-15997 GCA_019509685.1 Mesorhizobium sp.
CGGTCGAAAAGATCTGGCCGCCGCGGAATTCGAAACGTCCTTCGCCATCTTGCGATCTCATGACTGGGCGAACCCGGTCGGCTGGAAAATCGTAACCACCGTTTGCGTGGAAACCGGATTCTCGATCCCGACAGAGTGCGAACCGCCGAAACCTTATGTTGAAAGCCTTGCACCTCCGCGCTGGATCGCGCGCAAGGAGGCATGAGCACTACGATCAGGCGGCGTTGGCCTCTTCCTGCGGGACGGCGAGATCGTCGCGCGCCTTGCGCGCGAGTTTCCTGGCCGAGCGCTTGGGGCTGTCGCCGAAGAGATCGGCGGCGTCGGCGAGGCAGGATTTGGCGAGACTCTTTTCCGAGCGCTTCAAAAGCTTGCGCAACAGTTTCGTTTCGTCGGCCGGGCCGAGCGGATCGCCATCGGCATCGAGCAGCGCGCGCATGACGAACACGTCATGCAACTCGCCGAGCTCCTCGCCGAGCTTGTCGACCGCCTTGCGGCGCGCCTTGATCGGCGTCGGCCACAGCCGCCCGAGCAGCGACAGATGCATCGAGTGGGTCTTGGCCGCCTTGCGCAGGTCGTGGAAATCCTCGGCCTCGCCGCGTGACTCGGCCTTGTCCAGCGCCTTCTTCGCCCGCCGCAAGGTGGCGCGGGCGCCGTCGGCCAATATGTCGGCGGCCTGCTCCGGCTGGTCGAGCAGCGCCAGCCTGCCGACACGCTCCAGGCCTTCCTGGCAGGCGGCGACGGCAGCGTTTATGGCGGCGTCGAGGCCGGGGCCGGCATGCAGTTGATGCTGGCGCATCACCAGCCGTTCGCGCACCGGATCGAGCCCACCGCCGGCGGACTGCTCCGGAAAGGCGCCGGCCAGGCGATCGATGGTCTCGATCAGCGCGGTCGCCTCACGCGGTCCGGCGAGCAGCGCCGAGACCTGCTTGTAGCACTCGTTCTCGGTCTGGCAGAACGGTTCGTCTCCGGAACGAACCAGGCGCAACAAGGCGCGCACGCTTTTCAGCCGCTTGCGGCACTTGTGCAGTCCCTGCTCCGGCTTTTCGCGCGCCGCCTCGAGATGGGCGAGCGCCTTGCCGATCTCGTCGGCCAATATGCGCCTGACCTCGCCGGTCAGCGGCAAGCGCGGATCTATACGGAAGCTCATGCGGCGATCTCCGGAATCCCCCCGAGGGCCAGCGACGCGTTGTAGAATTTCGACTCGCCGGTGACCTCGTGACCGAGCCAGTCGGGCAGCATTTCGTCAGGCACGTCGTCCGGCGTCTCGAGTTCCGCGACCACCAGGCCCGCGAGCTTTCCGCCGAACACATCGACTTCATAAAGATAGCCGCGGTGCCTAACATGGTGACGTGTCTTCTCGATGACACGTCCGACGGCAAACGCCATCAGTTCCTCGGCCTCGGCAAGCGGGATGGAATATTCGAACTCGTCGCGCTCGCGCGCCCGATCGCCGAACTTGAGCGTCAGCTTGGCGGAGCGCCCATCGCTGATGCGCACGCGCACCGTGCGCCCGGGTTGGGCGGCGACGTAGAACTGACGGATGCGAATCTCCGCTTCGACCAGACCGCGCCAGGCGGGGCTGGAGACCAGGAACTTGCGCTCGACTTCCTTGCCCATGGCCGCGCACTAAAGCGTGCACGGATCGAGAAGGCAAGCCGGGCTGGAAATGATTTGACTTTAATCAATCGATTGATTAAAGCAGTAAAAATGATCAAACCGCCGAACACCAAAATGCCCCGCCAGGAAGCGCCTCCCGCCGAGCAGACGCGCGCGGCGCTGGTGGCCGCGGCGCTCAAGCTGTTTGGACGGCAAGGTTTCGACGGCACCTCGACGCGCGAGATCGCGGCGGAAGCGAAGGCCAATATCGGCTCGATCGCCTATCATTTCGGTGGCAAGGAAGGTCTGCGGATCGCCGCCGCCGACCACATCGTCGATACCATCCAGGCCGTCGCCGGCCAGGCGTTGGGCGCTGCCGGCCAGGCAGCCGCGCCCGCGAACCCCGAAGCGGCCCGGGCGCAGCTCTTCGCCGCGCTGGAGGCGATGGTGGGCTTTATCGTGGCAAGCCCGCAGGCCGGCGAGATCGTACAATTCATACTTCGCGAGCTCTCGCATCCGACCGCCGCACTCGACCGGATCTATGCCGGCGTGTTCGAGCCGACGCACCGGCGGCTGTGCCAGGTCTGGGAGCGGGCAACCGGCGAGCCGGCCGAAAGCGAGGCCACCAAGCTCACCGTTTTCACCTTGATCGGCCAGGTCATCTATTTCCGCATCGGCCGCGAAGCGGTGCTGCGCAGGATGGGCTGGCGCGAGATCGGCAAGGGCGAGGCCGCCAAGGTGGTGGCGGTCGCGACAGGCAATTTGAAAGCCATGCTGGCGGCGCGAGATGCGATCCGCAAGGGAGGCAAATCATGAGTTTCTTCTGTTCGCTGCCGCTGGCGGCTCAGCTGTTCGGCGCCTGCGCGCCAACCGCGCCGCTCGCTGTCGGCTATGTCGAAGGCGAATACGTGCTCTTGGCGCCAATCGAGGTGGCGCAGGTCGAAACGGTGACGGTCAAGCGCGGCGACCGCGTCGAGACCGGCGCCTCGGTGGCGACGCTGGAAAACGCCGACGCCGAGATCGCCGTGGCGCAGGCTCAAGCGGCACTTGCGCAGGCGCAGGCGCAGCTTGCCGACCTGCAGGTGGGCAAGCGTCCGGAAGAAATCGCGGTGTTGAAGGCCGAAGTCGACATGGCCAAGGCGCAGGCCGCCGACGCCAAGCGCAAATATGACCGCGCCAGCGACCTCTATAGGCGCGGCGCCGGCACGCAGGCCGATTACGACACGACATCCGCCTCGCTGGAAACTGCCGATGCGCAGGTCGGCCAGGCCGAGGCCAATCTCGCCGTCGGCAATCTGCCGGCGAGGGCCGAGACGATCAAGGCCGCCGAGAACCAGGTCAAGCAAGCGCAATCCGAATTGGGACAGGCTGAGTGGCGGCTGTCCAAACGGGTGCTGACGGCGGCCTCACCCGGCCGCGTCAACGACGTCATCCGCAACCCCGGCGATACCGCCGGGCCGACCGCGCCGGTGATTTCGATGCTGCCGGACGGCGCCGTCAAGCTCAGCGTCTACATCCCGGAAACAGCTTTTTCGTCGGTCAAGGTCGGCACGCTACTTTCCGTCCGTTGCGACGGTTGCGGAACGGATCTGAAGGCGCGCGTCAGCTATGTTTCGCCCGATCCGGAATTCACACCGCCGGTGATCTATTCGCTCGAAGCCCGGCAGAAGCTGGTCTATCTCGTCGAAGCGCGGCCCGAGGGCAATGCCGGCCCGCTGCAGCCCGGACAGATCGTCGATGTCGATCTGGCGGATCTGGCAAAATGAACGCCATCGACGTTCATGGCCTGGTCAAGCGCTTCGGCGACAAGACCGTTGTCGACCATGTGACGATGACGGTGGCCGAAGGCGAGATCGTTGGCTTCCTCGGGCCGAACGGCTCCGGTAAGACGACGACCATCCGCATCATGTGCGGTCTGCTGACGCCGGACGAGGGCGACGGCACGGTGCTCGGCTTCGACATCCGCAGCGACGCGCTCAAGATCAAACGCGAAGTCGGCTACATGACGCAGAAATTCTCGTTCTACGAGGATCTGACGATCGGCGAGAACCTCGAATTCGTGGCGCGGCTCTACCGCCTGCGGCCGGTCGAGGACTATGTGTCGCGCACGCTGGAGGAACTGGGGCTTACGACGCGCCGCAACCAGTTGGCCGGCACGCTTTCCGGCGGCTGGAAGCAGCGGCTGGCGCTGGCGGCCTGCATCATGCACAAGCCGAAGCTGCTCTTGCTCGACGAGCCGACGGCCGGCGTCGACCCGAAAGCCAGGCGTGAGTTCTGGGACGAGATCCACCGGCTGGCGAGTGGCGGGCTGACCGTGCTGGTCTCCACCCACTATATGGACGAGGCCGAGCGCTGCCACCGCATCAGCTACATCTCCTACGGCAAGATGCTGGCCACCGGCACGGTGGAGGAGGTGGTCAAGAACGCCGGGCTGACCACATTCGTGCTGCAGGGGCCGCATCTGGACAAGGTTGCCGAGGCGCTGCAAGGCCGCCCCGGCGTCGACCAGGTGGCGCCGTTCGGCGCCACGCTGCATGTCGTCGGCTCCGACAAGGCGGCGCTGGAAAAGGCACTGGCCGATATCGAGAAGCAGCACAAGGGCGTCACCGTAAGGCCCGGCGAGACCAGCCTCGAGGATGTGTTCATCCAGTTCATGTCCGGCTCGAAGGACAATATGGCATGAACGCGGTGTTCTCCTTCGCCCGGCTCGGTGCGCTGTTGATCAAGGAATTCATCCAGATGCGGCGCGACCGCATCACCTTCGCCATGATGCTGGGCGTGCCGCTGATCCAGCTTGTGCTGTTCGGTTACGCGATCAACAACGACCCGAAGAGCCTGCCGGCAGCACTCGTGGCGACCAGCAGCGACCCTTACACACGCGCGATGGTCTCGGCGCTGCAGACGACCGGCTACTACCGCTTCGACCATGTGGCCGTAAGCGCGGCCGACGCCGAGTTCCTGATGGCGCATGGCGATGTCGCCTTCGTCGTCACCATCCCCGCCGATTTCGCGCGGCGGGTCGAGCGCGGCGACAATCCGCAGATCCTGATCGAGGCCGACGCCACCGATCCGGCGGTGGCCAGCGGCGCCATCTCGACGCTGAGCACCGTGGCCGGCCAGGCGCTGCTGCGGGCGCAAGGCACGCAGGAAGCCGCCAAGGAAGCGGCGCGCGGCCAGCTCGATGTCGTCGTGCATCGCCGCTACAACCCGGAAGGCATCTCGCAATACAACATCGTGCCTGGCCTGCTCGGCGTCATCTTGCAGATGACGATGGTCATGATGACCTCGATCGCGCTGACGCGCGAAACCGAGCGCGGCACGATGGAAAACCTTCTGGCCATGCCGTCGAGCCCACTCGAGATCATGATGGGCAAGGTGCTGCCTTATCTGGCGGTCGGCGCGGTGCAGGTTCTGGTGGTGCTGGCGGCGTCGAAGCTGTTGTTCGCCATCCCCTTCACCGGGTCGATGTCGCTGCTTTTATCCGCCGTGCTGGTGTTCGTGCTGGCGCTGGTGCTGCTCGGCTACACGATCTCGACGATCGCGCGCACGCAGATGCAGGCTTTGCAGCTCACCTTCTTCTTCTTCCTGCCCTCGATCATGCTGTCGGGCTTCATGTTCCCCTATCGCGGCATGCCGGGCTGGGCGCAGACGCTGGGCGAGATTTTTCCACTGACGCATTTCCTGCGCATCACCCGGGCCGTCATGCTGAAGGGCGCGGAGCTGCCGGCGGTGGCGACCGAGATCGGCTGGCTGGTGGCTTTCGTGGCGCTGTTTGCCGGCGTGGCGCTGGTGCGGTTCAGGCGCACGTTGGATTAATCAAGCACGGCGGAAAGCTTTTAACGCTGGAGGGTCACGGCGCTTCCCGCGTGCGGGCCGCAGCACACTTACGCCGCCATGATCCCGGCATAGGTGCCGAAATCGACATTGCCGCCGGACAGCACCACGGCAACGCATTTGCCGGCGAGGTCGATCTCGCCCGACGACAGCGCCGCGAGCGCGACGCAGCCGCCGGGTTCGACAACCAGCTTGAGGTGGGCCATGGCGTCGCGCATCGCCTGGGCGACCGCGGCGTCGGAAACGGCAATGGCGCCGGCAAGATTGCGGCGATTGATCTCGAAGGTAATCAATCCGGGCTCGGCGGTGAGGATGGCATCGCAGATCGAGTTGTGCCCGGGTTCGTTCGAGACCCTTTCGCCTTTCACCAGCGAACGGCGGGTGTCGTCGAAATGCTCGGGCTCGACCGCCCAGACGGCGGTGCCCGGCGAGGCATCCTTGACCGCAACCGAAATGCCGCTACTCAGGCCGCCGCCACCGCAAGGGATCACCACGGCGTCGAGGCTGACGCCAAGCGCCTTGGCCTGCCTCATCAGTTCCAGCCCAATCGTGCCCTGGCCAGCGATGATGGCGGGATCGTCGAAAGGTGGCACCAGCGCCATGCCTTTCTCCATATAGGGGCGAACGACCGTCATGCGGTCATCCTTGAAGCGGTCGAA
This sequence comes from Mesorhizobium sp., assembly GCA_019509685.1. The sequence continues at coordinate 15,439 of JAEKLU010000043.1, forward strand.
CGGCACCACCTCGGCGCCCATCTTGCGGACATTGCCGATCTTCAGCGCCGGCGCGTCGGCCGGCATGGCAATGACCGCCTTGACGCCGAACAGGGCGGCCGAAGCCGCCACGCCTTGCGCATGGTTGCCGGAGGAGAAAGCGACGACGCCACGGCTGCGCTCCTCCTCGCTGAACGACGACAATTTGTTGTAGGCGCCGCGGATCTTGAAGGAGCCGGTGCGCTGCAAGGTCTCGGGCTTGAACAGGATGCGGCCGCCGTAGCGTTTGTTGAGCTCGGGCGATTCGATCAGCGGCGTCTCGACGATCAGCCCGGCCAGCCGGTCGGCGGCGGCGCGGATGTCGGAAATACCAGGCAAGTTGGTCATGGTTTTAAGCCCTCACAGAAATCGGTAGCCAATGCTGCACGGAAACCGAGGCGGCACGCCAACGAAAAAATGTGATGGTTACAAGGTAGGCAAATTATAGCCACCGCTGGCGCCGCCCGTCATCTGGCTGCCGCCATCTTCTTCCCGTGAACGGGGAGACGGGGCTGTCATCGGCGATTTCGCCAATCGCCAG
>JAEKLU010000044.1 GCA_019509685.1 Mesorhizobium sp.
GGGTCGGCGGTCTTCTCGCCCTTCGGTCCTAACACATTGGCGACCGCGTTGACGATCGCGGTGCCGACGACGACGCCATCGGCATTGGCGCCGATAATGCGCGCCTGCTCGGCGGTCTTGACGCCGAAGCCGACGCAGACCGGCAACTCGGTGTGACCCTTGATGCGCTTGACGGCTGCCGCAACCTTGCCGGTGTCGGCCAGGGCCGAGCCGGTGATGCCGGTCATCGACACGTAGTAGACAAAGCCCGACGTGTTCTGCAGCACCTTGGGCAGGCGCTTGTCGTCGGTGGTCGGCGTCGCCAGGCGGATGAAGTTGATGCCGGCCTTCAATGCCGGGATGCAGAGCTCCTCGTCCATCTCCGGCGGCAGGTCGACGACGATCAGCCCGTCAATACCGCTGGCAATCGCGTCCTTGAGGAAGCGGTCGACGCCGTAGATGTAGATCGGATTGTAGTAGCCCATCAGCACGATCGGCGTGTCATTGTCGGTGGCGCGGAAATCAGCCGCCGTCTTCAGCGTCTTGACCAGGGTCTGGCCACCTTTCAGCGCGCGCAGGCCCGCTGCCTGGATCGCCGGACCATCGGCCATCGGATCGGAAAACGGCATCCCCATTTCGATGATGTCCGCGCCCGCCTTGGGCAGCGCCTTCATGATCGATAAAGCGGTCTCGTAATCCGGGTCGCCGCTCATGAAATAGGTGACCAGAGCCGGACGGCCCTCGGATTTGAGCTTCGCCATGCGGCGGTCGATGCGGGTGGTCATTGTCAGATCTCCATGCCCAGCATGTTAGCCACCGTGTGCACGTCCTTGTCGCCGCGGCCGGACAGGTTGACGATGACGAGCTGGTCCTTGTCCATCTGGGGCACGATCTTCACCGCATGAGCGATGGCATGCGCCGATTCCAGCGCCGGGATGATGCCTTCGACCCGCGTGGTCAGCTGGAAGGCCTCCAGCGCTTCGTCGTCGAGGATCGGCACATATTCGACGCGGCCCGAGTCGCGCAGCCAGGAATGCTCGGGACCGACGCCCGGATAGTCGAGACCGGCCGAAATCGAATGACCGTCGAGGATCTGGCCGTCGGCGTTCTGCAAGAGATAGGTGCGGTTGCCGTGCAGCACGCCAGGCTTGCCGGCATTCATCGAGGCGCAATGCTCGACGCCATCAAGGCCGCGTCCGCCGGCCTCGATGCCGATGATGCGGACATCCTTGTCGTCGAGGAAGGGGTGGAACAGGCCGATGGCATTGGACCCCCCGCCGACAGCGGCGATGATGACGTCGGGCAGCCGGCCTTCCTGCTCCAGCATCTGCGCGCGGGCTTCGATGCCGATCACCGACTGGAAGTCGCGCACCAGTTCCGGATAGGGATGCGGCCCAGCGGCCGTGCCGATCAGGTAATAGGTGTCCTCGACATTGGTCACCCAGTCACGCAGGGCCTCGTTCATGGCGTCCTTCAGCGTGCCGTGGCCGGCGGTGACCGGCCGCACTTCGGCGCCGAGCAGCTTCATGCGGAAGACGTTGGGGCTCTGGCGGGCGACATCGGTGGCGCCCATGTAGACCACGCAAGGATAACCGAAGCGCGCCGCCACAGTCGCCGAAGCGACGCCGTGCTGGCCGGCGCCGGTCTCGGCGATGATGCGCTTCTTGCCCATGCGCTTGGCGAGCAGGATCTGGCCGAGGCAGTTGTTGATCTTGTGCGAGCCGGTGTGGTTCAAATCCTCGCGCTTGAAGTAGACCTTGGCGCCGCCCAGATGCTTCGTCAGGCCTTCGGCGAAATAGAGCTTTGATGGCCGCCCGGCATAGTGGGTCGACAGGTTCTGCAGCTCGGCCTTGAACTCCGGGTCGTCCTTGACCTCATTCCAGTGCCGCTCGAGGTCGAGGATCAGCGGCATCAGCGTTTCGGCAACGAAACGACCGCCGAAAATACCGAACATCCCCTGCTCGTCAGGCCCGGTGCGGAAGGAATTGGGCATAGCCGGCTTGTTCATCGCCGATCGCTCCTTGACTTAGTGAGCATGTCCTTATCGGAAAACCGGATTCCACTTTTCCGGGACATGCTCTGGTTCGAAAAACTGTTCAGGCGGCGCGATCGTCGCGCGCGGCCCTGACGGCCCGGAAAAACTGCTCGATCAGCGCCGGATCCTTGACGCCCGGAGCGCTTTCCACGCCGGACGAAACGTCTATCCCGGGCGGGTTGGCCAATCTCAGGGCATCGCCGATATTGGCGGCGTTGAGCCCTCCGGAAAGCATGTAATCGACGCCGACGTCAAGGCCGGCAAGGATGCGCCAGTCGAAGGCGACGCCATTGCCGCCCGGCAGTTGCGATCCCTTCGGCGGCTTGGCGTCGAACATGAACCGATCGGCGATACCGACGAAAGGCTTCATCCGATCGAGATCGGCGGCCTCGCTGACGGAGAATACCTTCATCACCGGCAGGCCATGGCGAGCCTTGAGTTCCGCCACCCGCTCCGGCGTTTCGGAACCATGCAGTTGCAACATATCCGGCTGCATCCTGGCGACGATCTCATCCAGGAAGGCATCGTCGGCATCGACGGTGACGGCAACCGCCATGGCCTTGCCGCGCGCCATTTCGCGCAGGCGGCCGGCCTCGGCCGGCTCGACATAACGCGGACTCCGGGCAAAGAAGATAAAGCCGACATGGCTGGCGCCGCCGGCAAGGGCGGCAGCCATCGCGGCGTCGGTCTTCAATCCGCAGATCTTGATGTCGAGCGTCATGCGGCGGGATTGGCACGAAATGGCAAAAGAGTCGAGGAAAAGCATGCTGTTGCCAAGGGCATCGGAAGCGCTAGGTTCCTAACGTAGCATGGCGGGAGACAAGCATGGCCGACCAGACCGTCACCGAACTGAAGCAGAAGATCGCGCAGGCGCGCGAGGTGATCGCGCATCTGATGGACAAGGCCGCGTTCAACGGCGCCGAGGCGCACCGGGCGCTGGACTATTTCGGCAGCGATGAATTCGATCGGAATTTCTTACCCTGGCCGCATCGTGGCGATGAAGGGCTGCGCCCGGATGAGTTGAATGCGGCGAATGACGATTAGGTGGTCGCCAAACACCCAACCGTAGCATCCCTACTCGAAGACGATCGCCTGCAGCGCGCCGCCGTTGCGCTTCAGCCAGTCCTTGCAGCGGTCGGTGTCGGGGCAGAGCTTTTCGCACAGCTTCCAGAATTTCGGGCCGTGGTTCATCTCCTTCAGATGCGCCACCTCATGCGCTACCAGGTAGTTTATCACCGGCTGCGGCGCCATCATGATGCGCCAGGAGAAGGAGAGGTTACCCTCCGAGGTGCATGAGCCCCAGCGACTGGAGGTGTCCTTGAAGCGGATCGCCTTGGCGCGCTTGCCGACCGCTTCGGTGTGCTTGACCACCAGCTTCTCGATTTCCTTCTTGGCCTCGCGCTTGAGGTAATCGGCGATGCGGCGCGGCAGATGGATCCGATCGCCATGCACGATCAGCAGCGGGCCGCGCTCGTCGCGCGACACGGTGACGGTGCCGCGCTTTGCCGGCTCATGAACGATGCGGTGCGGCACGCCGCGGATCGGGATTTTTATGCCCGGGCGCACCTGCGGCCTTGTCGGCACCTTAGCCAGGCGCTGCTCCAGCCAGTCCTGATGGCGGTCGAGGAATTTCTCCACCTCGCCGCGACGCAGGCCCGGCGGCACGGTGATGCGCAGGCCCTGGCCGCCGGAATCGATGCGCAACGTCAGCCGTCTCGCCCTGGCGCTCTCGACGATCTTGAGCGGCAGCGTGCGGCCGGCGACGCAATGCTCGCGCTCGACGACGGGCGTGGGCTTTGGCTTGGTCAGGTTGCGAAAGAAGCCGAGAGTCATGGCTGGACGATACGCGATTCGAGAGAAACGACCAGTGGAGGGGACGCAGAAAGAGAACAAAAAAGAAACGGCGCCGCTCACGCGACGCCGTTGTATCATCCTGAGACCTGTCGCAAGATCTCAGTCGTCGAGCAGGTTCGAGCCCTTGCCGCGCTTCGGGGTCGCCGGCTTGGACGACTCCGTGGTCGTCGGGGCCGTCGACTTATGGCGGTTCGCCATGAAGCGGTCGAACTCGTCCTGGTCCTTGGCACGGCGCAGTTCGCGAGCGTAATCGTCGAACTCGGTCAGCATCTCGTCCAGCTTGCGGCGTTCCTCGGCCAGGCGCTCGAGTTCCTTCTCGCGCCAGTCGTCGAAGGCGACGTTGCCGGTGCGGGCCGAGCCGTGGCCCCAGCGGGCCGCCTTGTCGGAGCCGCGGCGGCAGCCGGCGAAGATGCCGTCGGTGGCGCGATTGACGTCACGCTTGAAGCCGTCGAGCCGGTCGCCCCAGATGATGTAGGCGAGCATGGCGAAGCCGAGCGGCCAGAACACCATGAAGCCGATGACCATCAGCGCGATGGTGGCCGGCGTCCAGGCCGGACGGATCAATGCACTTGTGTTCATTTTCTCCCAGTCCTTCCGTTGGAGACAGCCAGAGCGGCTGCGTGGAATCGAAATGGGAAGAGGAAATCGGCGATTCAAGCCAAATCCGGCCAAAACCGGCGAAGCACCTGAAATGATTATCGCTTTTTGAGCCTGTCGAGGAAAAGCACGGCCATGCCGGCGACCAGGCCCCAGAAAGCCGCGCCGACGCCGAACAGCGTGAGGCCGGAAGCCGTGACGGCGAAGGTGACAGTGGCTGGCATGCGCTCGCCCTCATCCCTGAGCGCAATGGCAAGCGCATTGGCCAAAGACGCCATCAGTGCCAGCCCGGCGACCAGCGCAATCAGGCTCTGCGGCAGGACGGCGAAGATCGCTACCAGCGAAGCGCCGAAGATGGCGAAGACCAGGTAGGCCAGCGCATAGAACGGACCCGTTTTCCAGCGCTCGGCGGGATCGGGATGCACGTCGGGGCCGGTGCAGATCGCCGCCGAGATCGCCGCCAGATTGGTGGTCCCGGCGCCGAACGGCGCCGACAGCAGCGAAAACAGGCCGGTGACGCCGATCAGCGGTCCAGGTTCCGGATCGTAGCCAGCCGCGCGCAGCACGGCGAGGCCCGAGAGGTTCTGCGAAGCCATGGTGACGAGGTAGAGCGGGACCGCCAGGCCGATGACGGCCGAGACGGTGAATTGCGGCACAATCAGCGTCAGCGTCGAGAGTTCCGGCGCCGGCAGGCTGCCGACACGGCCGGTGAGGAAAGCGGCGAGGCCGCCTCCGACCAGGACCGCCAGCACCGACAGCGACGGATTAACCAGGCGGATGATGAAAAAGGCCGCGATCAGCGGCAGGATGAGCCAGGGATCGGCTGGAACGGTTTTGACCGCATTGATGGCGAAGGTGACGACGATGCCGGCCAGCATGCCGGAGGCGACGGAAGCCGGTATCCGCGCCATCAGCCTGGTCAACGGCTTGAACAGGCCAGTGGCGACCAAAAGGATGCCGGTGACGATGAAGGCGCCGACGGCTTCAGGCATCGTGAAGCCGCTGGAGGCGGCAACCAGCGCCAGGCCAGGCGTCGACCAGGCGGTGATAACCGGCATTTTCGTGCGCCAGGACAGCCACAGGCATTCGATCGCCATCGCCAGGCAGATTGCCGTCACGCCGCTTGCGGTCTCGATCTGCGTCGCGCCGACCGCCTTGGCGGCGGCAATGACGATGGCAAGCGTGCTGCCGAAACCGACGATGGCCGCGACGAAGGCGGATATCGGAATGGAAACGCGCATTGGTCAGGCGACCCGGCTGATCATGTCGCCGACCGCGCGCCTGAGCATGTCGAGATCCTCGGGACGCGACAGGCGATGATCGCCATCGGGGATCAGCGACAGCGTGACGTCGTCGGCCGGCAGCAGCGCGGCGAGCTTCAGCGCATGGCCGGACGGCACGTCCGGATCGGCGAGACCTTGCAGGATATGCACCGGGCAATGGGTGTCGATCGGCCCGGTCATCACCCGGTTGACCCGGCCGTCCTCGATCAACGCTCGGGTGTAGATGTAAGGCTGGTCGGAATAGTCGGACGGCTCGCCGAAGAAGCCCTTTTCCTGCAGATCGTGGCGTTGCGCGTCGGTCAGGGCCGGTTCGATCAACTCGACGGTGAAATCCGGCGCCGGCGCGAGCAGGACCAGGCCGGCAACGCGATCCTCGCCGGCCTTGCGCAATTCCTGCACCATGCGCAGCGCAATCCACGCCCCCATCGAGGAGCCGACCAGGATCTGCTTGCCCTTGGAAAAACGCCGAAAGACGGCCAGGCTTTGCGCCAGCCATGCCGAAATGGTGCCGTCGGCGAAGTCGCCGCCCGACTCGCCATGGCCCGAATAGTCGTGGCGCAGATAGGCGCGGCCTTCGCCGTCGGCCCAGGCGGCAAGCGTCTCGGCTTTCGTGCCCAGCATGTCGGACTTGTAGCCGCCCAGCCAGACCACCCCGGGCGCAGCGCCCGGCGTCTGCCTGACGGCGATGCTCGATCCGTCCACATCGATGAAAACCGGGGCGCTGGCGGCCATGACCTTTTCCTTTTCCACCGGTCTTTTGGCACAGGCCGTGGTTCAACGAAAAGTGCTCGCGGCGTTTCTTTGCTTGGCACAAGTAAGAGCAAGCGGACAGGTGATTTTCCGCAAAGCCTATGCTATTGACTCACGCCCCGCGCTCACCACATAGGCGCGTCCAGCGATTTGAATTTACTGAACCCTGAACGAAACGGCCGAGGAGACCACGACCATTCGCAGACCTTTTAAAGCAGCGGCGCCCACCAAAGACGGCCCGCGCTCCAACCGAGACATCCGGGTTCCCCGGGTCCAGCTCATCGACGCCGAAGGCCAGAACCGCGGCGATGTTTCCATCAACGACGCACTGCTGCTGGCCGAAGAGGCCGGGCTCGATCTTGTCGAGATATCGCCCAATGCGGTGCCGCCGGTCGTCAAGATCCTCGATCTCGGCAAGCTGAAATACGCCAACCAGAAGAAGGCGGCCGAAGCGCGCAAGAACCAGAAGGTCATCGAGATCAAGGAGATCAAGATGCGCCCGAACATCGACGACCACGACTACGAAACCAAGATGAAGGCCGTGCGGCGCTTCTTCGAGGAAGGCGACAAGGTCAAGCTGACGCTGCGCTTCCGTGGCCGCGAGATGGCGCATATGGAACTCGGCATGCAGCTTCTGAACAAAGTGCGCGAGGAAACGGCGACGATCGCCAAGGTCGAGGCCGAGCCCAAGCTCGAAGGCCGCCAGATGATGATGGTGCTGGCGCCGCGCTGAGGCGCGGCCGCCAACGCGTCGCGTCTATCACGGTTTCGAGAGCTGCCGGCCCCTATTGCATTTGCTCTAAAATCCGCCCGAATTGCCGGGCACGGCGTCCCGACGATCGGCGGGGCGCCTGCTTTAAATCCGATCGCCGACGATCGGGCTTCCCGATCGCGAGCAAAGCGCCACGATCGGATTGGACATGGTCGATGAAGTAAAGGCCCCGGCCACAAGCCCGCTGAAAGGGCTGGGCGGCTACCAGCATATGCGCCGGATCGTGCTCGCGGTGCTGGTCGTGGTGCTGTTTTGCGCGCTGCTGTTCGGCCAGTCGACTTTTCCGCCCGACACGCCGGTGCATGAATCGATCGAGATGTTCGGCGTGCTGTTGATCTTCCTCGGCATTATCGGGCGGCTTTGGTCGACGCTTTATATCGGCGGCCGAAAATCCTCCGAAGTGGTCACCGGGGGGCCTTATTCGATCACCCGCAACCCGCTTTATCTGTTCTCCACCGTGGCCGCCGCCGGCGTCGGCGCGCAGATCGGCTCGTTCAGCGGCATCATCCTGTTCACCGTGCTTTGCGCCGGCGCCTTCCACATCGTCATCCTGCGCGAGGAGAAATACCTCAAGGAAGTGCTGGGCGCCCCTTACGCGGCTTATCTGGCCAAGGTGCCGCGCTTCTTCCCCAAGCTCTCGCTCTACGAGGAAGGCGATACCGGCAGTTTCAAGCCGCGCCTTTTGCTCACCACGCTGCTCGATGGGCTGGTGTTCCTGGTGGCGCTGCCGGCCTTCGAACTGATCGACGGCGCGCAGCTGACCGGCATGTTGCCCGTGTGGTTCACTCTACCCTGACAGAGGACATAGCGCCGCACGGCTTGAGGTGTTGCGCGCGCGCCTTGTTTGATCTATAGGACCGCGTTCCAAGAAAACCGCCCGGCAGGGCATGCCGTGGCGGTTTCATTTGCTTTTCGGGCTTTGGTCAGAAGACCAAATCGGCCGCCAAGAAGCGGTTCAAGATCACAGGTACGGGTAAAGTCCTGTCGGCTGCGGCCGGCAAGCGTCACGGCATGATCAAGCGTTCCAACAAGTTCATTCGAAATGCCCGCGGCACGATGGTTCTGGCTGAACCGGATGGCAAGAAGGTCATCAAGAATTTTCTGCCGAACGGCCTCTGAGCATTCGGTCCGGAACAGCGTTTTAAGGAGATCATGACATGGCACGCGTAAAAAGAGGCGTCACCTCGCACGCCAAGCACAAGAAGGTCCTGAAAGCCGCGAAAGGCTTCTACGGCCGCCGCAAGAACACCATCCGCATCGCCAAGCAGGCGGTGGAAAAGTCGCTGCAGTACGCTTACCGCGACCGCAAGAACCGCAAGCGCTCGTTCCGCGCGCTGTGGATCCAGCGCATCAACGCCGCGACCCACGAGCATGGCCTGACCTATGGCCGCTTCATCGACGGCCTCAACAAGGCCGGCATCGAGATCGATCGCAAGATCCTGTCCGACATGGCCATCCACGAGCCGCAGGCTTTCGCCGCGCTGGTCGCCAAGGCCAAGGTCGCGCTCGAATATCTGAAGAACACCACGCCGAACGCTTTTGAAAGCGCTGTCGCCTAAGACCAGCGCTTCCCAAGCATTCGCGATTCTGATTTGGGGAACCCGCGCTGGCTCGGCTGGCGCGGGTTCTTTTTTGACCCTGATGTAACCAAAATGGTGACAACGAAACCAAAATGGTGTCGGTCGCCCGATCAAGAGAGTTTCGCCGTGAACGCCACCGCTGGAAATCTTGAAGCCCTGGAAGATTCGCTTCTGTCCGACATCGCATCGGCCGCCGATGAGCCGGCGATCGAGGCCGTGCGCATCGCTGCCTTCGGCAAGAAGGGCACCGTGTCCGAGATGCTGAAGACGCTCGGCGCCATGACCGCCGAGGAGCGTCAGCTCAAGGGCCCTGTCATCAACGGCCTGAAGAACC
>JAEKLU010000045.1 GCA_019509685.1 Mesorhizobium sp.
CGGGGTGACCGGCTGGGGCGAGACCTGCCCGATCGGCCCGGTCTACCAGCCGCATCACGCGCTCGGCGCCCGCGCGGCAATCGCCGAAATCGCGCCGGGGCTGATCGGCGCGGAGATCGCCTCGATCCGGCTCTTGGCCAAGCGCATGGACGAGCGGCTGAACGGCCATGGCTACGCCAAGGCCGCGTTCGACATGGCCTTCCTCGACCTGCTTGGACAAAAGCTCGGCGTTCCCATCTCGACCCTGCTCGGCGGCGCGCTGACCGACCGCGTGCCGAGCTATTATTCGCTGATCGTCGGGGCACCGGACGAGACTGCCAGGATAGCGGCCGACAAGGTCCGGGACGGCTATCCGCGCCTGCAGGTCAAGATCGGCGGGCGCAATCTCGAAGAGGATGTCGCCACGGTCCACAAGGTCTGGGAAGCGGTCGGCTACAAGGCTCGGCTGGCGGTCGACGGCAACCGGGGGCTGACGGTCGCCGCCGCGATCCAGCTCGACCGGCTTTGCCAGGCGATTCCCTTCGTCTTCGAGCAGCCCTGCAACACCATGGACGAGATCGCGACGCTGAAGGGCCGCGTCACGCATCCGGTCTATCTCGACGAGAGCACCGAGGACCAGAATGCGGTGCTGCGGGCCATCTCGCTCGGCATCGCCGACGGCTTCGGCTTCAAGGTCACCCGCCTCGGCGGCCTGACCAAGATGACGACCGTGCGCGACCTCTGCGCCATCCGCTCGCTGCCGCACAGCTGCGACGACGCCTGGGGCGGCGACATCATCGCCGCCGCCTGCGTGCATCTTGCCGCCACCGTCGAGCCACGCCGCATGGAAGGCGCCTGGATCGCGCAGGAATATATCGACGGGCATTTCGATGCGAAGCACCCGGTCGTCATCGAAAAGGGGCATATCGCCGTGCCGCAACGGCCGGGACTAGGCGTGAAGCCGGAGCCCGGCATGTTCGGCGAGCCGCTGGCGATATACGGACGCTGAACGGGAGCGGCCGGGACAAGGGGGCAATTTGGGATCTGAGTGGTGTAGCCGATAATCACCAGCGCCGCCCCCCACTCCGATTGGTCTTCAGCCAAATGCTTCAATCAACTGGCCCACGCCGATCACTTCGCCGACACCGTGGATCGTTCCGCCCTGCCTCGCGTTGGTTTTCGAAACCCACGGAGGAACGACAATGAGCGAAGAGCGGCACGAGAAAATCCAGCAACGAGCCTATGAGATCTGGCAGCGCGAAGGCGGCCTCGACGGCGACCACGAGCGGCACTGGCACCAGGCGGAAATGGAGATCGACCGCGAGGCCGCGCTGCCGCTGACGGCGGACGATGCGCTGCCCGAAACCCGCGAGGTCGCCAGTCCGGACGTATTGACGGTCGAGGCTTTGGCGGTGCGTACGGGCATTTCCGGCGACGAGGCGCAGGGGCTGCTCGACCGGCTGGGCGATGACCGCGCGGCGGTTGAGGATGCGGCGCGAAGCTTGAAGGCGAAGAAGCTGAGCTGATCCAAGACATCCTTGGCGGATCGATGACGTCGCTTGGCGGCATGCATTGCCGAGCTTCAGTCGGCCTGAGCAGAAAGCGGTGACCAGACCACTTCCCATTCCCGAACCAGACTGGCGGCAAGGTCTTCTTGGCCGGGCATTCTGCGGAATTCGGCCCGGTAAAGCGATGGCAATGCGAGAAGCTGCGCTATCTGCTCGTCGAGCCATGCGTTGAGTTCATCGTGTTCAGCATCGACCCCACCGTGACCGGGATGAGATTTAAGATCTGCTTCGCCGGCGCGGTACTTACGCTCCCAAGCACGATAGATGGACCAATTGCGCTTGGCGCGACGCATGAATTCCGGCCCGACAGGTATCAGCTTGAAATTATCGGGCCACTCGTCGGCCTCATGGTCAAACTGGGACGCGAAATAGTGCGGGCTTCCGTTCAGATCCGCGATGCCGGTCCGAACCCCGTCCCAGCAATCCCAGACGATGTGTACCGCATCACGTCGCATGGCCGATGATAGCTGGTGCCGGGACAAACTCCATCCCCGGCCGCTCGATCCGGCTTTGTCGACGCGCCCGCATGCATCCAGGAGGTTGACAGGGAAAGCACCTCGCTCTAATTTCGCGTTAGTGGCCACTAACGCGAAATACTGGACGGCGCTTGGCGATCCGACGCGGCGCGCGATCTTCGAACTGCTCGTCGAGCGGCCCAGCTCGGTCAGCGGGCTGGCCAGTGTGCTGCCCGTGACCCGGCCGGCGGTCTCGCAGCACCTGAAGGTCCTCAAGGAGGCCGGGCTGGTGGCCGATACGCCGTCGGGCAAGGAGCGCATCTACCGCATCGACCCGGATGGGCTCGCGGCGTTTCGGGCCGAGATCGACCAGTTCTGGATGAAGACGCTCGCCGCCTACAAGCTGGCGGTCGAACAACCGACGAAGGACGAGACATGATCAAGCAGCCAAGACCCGCGCCCGTAAAACATTCCATCGTTGTCGAAGCGCCGATCGCGCGCGCCTTCAAGGTGTTCAGCGAGGATTTTGGCAGCTTCAAGCCGCGCGAGCACAATCTGCTTGCCGTCCCGATCGCCGAGACGATCTTCGAACCGCGGGTCGGCGGTCATGTCTACGATCGCGGCGTCGACGGCAGCGAATGCCATTGGGCCCGCGTACTCGCCTACGAGCCGCCGAACCGGCTACTTGTGAGCTGGGATATCGGCCCGCGCTGGCAGATCGAAACAGACCCGGCCAGGACCAGCGAATGGGAGGTCCGCTTCACGGCTGAGACAGAAGAGCGGACCCGGGTCGAGATCGAGCACCGCAACCTCGAACGGCACGGCGAAGGCTGGGAAGGCATGCGCGGCGCGGTCGACAGCGACCAGGGCTGGCCGCTCTATCTGCGGCGGTTCGAGGATCTTTTTGCCAAGGCGGCCTGACAACGACAAGGAGCGGAGACCATGGACGCCTATTGGGTGAGCATTCTCGGCATGCTTGCGCTCTGTTTCCTGTCGGTGGCACTGGCAATCCTCTCAGGCTCGTCGAAAGGATTTGCCGGCGCGTTGTCGGGCCCGGTGGTGCCTGCCGACGACAACAACCGGCTCTACCGGATCGACCGCGTCCACATGAATTCGGTCGAGGCGCTTGCCCCCTTTGCCGTGCCGGCGGTGCTGGCCATGATGGTCGGCGTCGGGCCGGTCACGCTCGGCATGCTGGTCTGGGCCCACCTGGCGATCCGCCTTGTCCATTTGGCAGTCTACCTGCGCGGCGGCAATGCCGCCAAGGGCGGCAACATCAGGACGATCCTGTATGTCTCGGGCGCGCTGATCACGACCATCCTCATCCTCGTGACGGGATGGGCGGCGTTACATTGAGCAGCACCGGCTTTTCAACCTGTCGGCGGAACCCTCGCCCCCACCAGCGGTTTGTTCCTGATAGCAACAGGATACCGATCATGGACCACACCAGCCACGTCAGACTGACCAACGCCGAACTCACCCCCGACATCCTCGACGGCGCCACAATCTACGGGCCTGACGACGAAAAGATCGGCTCGGTCGACCACCTGCACGGCAGCCAGGTCGTCATCGATGTCGGCGGCTTCCTCGGCATCGGCGCCAAGCCGGTCGCGGTCGCTGCCAGCCAGCTCGATTTCATGCGCGACGAGGACGGCGACGTGCATGCCGTCACCAGCTGGACCAAGGACCAGTTGAAGGCGATGCCGGAGCATCGCGACTGAGGCTGGAAGCGCATCGCTCACTCTCGACGAAAAACGGCCCGGCGATCTGCCGGGCCGATTATTTCCGGATTACACGCCAAGCCGAACAAACGCGTGAGCGGTTGGACCTCTACCCTTGCGTGGAGCGCTTTGGAATATGGCCGCCGCCATCGTCTGCGGACCAATTGGCGCGGAGGCGATCGCTCGCTTCGAGGTAGGCCATGTCGATCAGATAGGTCAAAAGCGTCTCGCCATCGGCTTCCGCCTTCTGGCGAAGCTCCCGCAACATGGCCTGCGTGAACCTCAGGTTGCGTCGTTCGCTGTCCATCTTGCAAAACTCCCGAACCCGGAAAAAGTTCGACAGCCTGGTGGCTGGAGCGAAATCGTTCTCCAAACATGAGCTCCTTCATGTTTGCGTCACACGCTTCCATTGTACTTGCCTGTCGAGACTTCTGCTCGCGAGGACGCAAGGCGATGACTTGGAAGACAGCGACGGCTTCTTTTCTGCTGAGTGCGGCGATGTGCGGCCAGGCGCTGGCCTGGGGCCAGGAGGGCCATGCCGTCATCGCCGAGATCGCGCAGCATCGGCTGAGCAAGGATGCCTATGAGGTGATCGAGCGGCTGTTGCGCAGCCATCTCAAGCTCGATGAGCCGGCGACCGTGTCGCTGGCATCGGTGGCAAGCTGGGCCGACGATTATCGGCCCGCCCACAAGGAAACGTCGAACTGGCATTTCATCGACATTCCGCTCGCCTCCAAGCCTGGCGACGCCACGGCCAGCACCACCGCTTACGATCCAACGCGCGACTGCAAGGACAATACGACCTTCGGCTTTTGCCTGATGAAGGCATTGCCGGCGCAGGAGAAGATCCTCGCCGATCCGAAGAAGAGCGACGAGGAGCGCTGGATGGCGCTCGCCTTCGTCATCCATCTGGTCGGCGACCTGTCGCAGCCGCTGCACTGCGTCGAGCGGCTGGACGGCAGCCAGGGCGACCAGGGCGGCAACACGCTGACGGTGACCTTCAACGTCTACCGGCCGAAGCCCGACGGCTCGACCTATCGCGACCTCACCACTTTCCACGCGGTCTGGGATTCAAGCCTGATCCTGTTCAAATATTACGACTGGGGCAATGTGGCGTCGGACATCGAGACCGACGTGATCCCGAACTTGCCGCCGATGCCCGCCGCCGACCAGACGCCGGAGAAATGGCTGGCGGAATGTCACGACAGGGCCGAGGACGCCTATCGTGCGCTGCCCGCGGGCACGGTGATCAAATCCGACAACCCGCATGCGGTGATCCTCGACCAGGCCTATTTCGAGCGGTTCTCGCCGGTGGCGGTCGAACAGCTTGCGCTCGGCGGCCTGCATCTGGCCGCCGTGCTCAACGAGACGCTGGCGGTGGACAAGTAAGCAAAGTCAGCGGCGCAGAATCGACCCCAGGCCAGCGCAGAGCGCTACGTTACCTATCGCCGCGATAGTCAGGACTTCCAGCAGAAGATTGCCGCCGCCGGCGTGCAAAAGCAGGGCTCCAATCGATGGCGCCGCCGCCTGGACGATCAGGCTTGGCATGGCGAGCCTGCCCATCAGCGCCGCGTATTGTTGCGGGTCGAACAGCACCAGCGGCAGCGCGCCGCGCGCGATCGTATAAATGCCGTTGCCCCCACCGTAGAGGATCAGTCCTACGGCGATGAAAGTCTGGCTGACAAAGAGCAGGCCGACGCCGGCCGCGAGCAGCGAAACGGAGGTCATCATCGTCCAGATCGGATGATGCCGGTTGCGCCCGATCAGCATCTCGGCGACCCGCGCGCCCACCTGCGACGGGCCGATCAAAGCTCCAAACCCCACGGCAACCGTCAAGCCCACTCCGCGTAATTGCAGCAAGGTGAGCAGATGCACCGACAGCATCGACGAGATCAGCGCGGCCACCGTCTGGATGGATGCAAGGAGGATGAAGCGCGTCCGCATTTGGCCTGAGGCGGATCCCCGTTTCTGTTCGCCTGTCGCCGGTCGCGGCGCCGCAGCCGGCGGCGGCGGGATGACCCAAAGGTGGAGCGGCAGACAGACCAGCAGATGGATCGCCGCATAGGCCAAACAAGCAAAGCGCCATCCTTCGTGCTCGACGAGAAAGGCGCTGAGCGGCCAGCAAACCGTGCTGGCAAAGCCGCCGAATAATGTCAGGCTGGTGATAGCGCCGCGCGCGTCGCGCCCATAGAGCCGGCCAAGCGTGGCGAAGCCGGCATCGTAGAGGCCGCTCGACATTCCAAGCCCCATCAACAGCCAGGCCAGCAGATAGATCGGGTACGCCGTGGCAGTTGCCATCAGGCCATGCGCGGACGCCAGGAGGAGCGAACTTGCCGCAAGAATGGGCCGGCCACCGTGGCGCTGGATCAGCCGTCCGGTGATCGGCGACACCAGCCCGGCCAACAGAAGCCCGCAGGAGAGCCCGGCCACGACCGACGCCAGCGACCATCCCGTCTGCGCCGCGATCGGCGCGGCGAGCACGGCGGGCAGATAGAAGGACGATCCCCAGGCAATAATTTGGGTGATGCCGAGGGCAGAGACGAGGACATGGCGACTTCGAGCGACCGGCGCGGGCGCTTCCACTCAGGCCTGCCCGGGTCCGTAAGCCACCCGCTCACCGTCCTCCTTGATGAATTCACGCACAGGATTGTCGAGCAAAGGCAACACCGCTTCCGAGGGACGACAAAGCTGCGTCCCTTTGGGTGTCTCGACAATCGGCCGGTTGATCAGGATCGGATGGGCCAGCATGAAATCGACGAGTTCCTCATCCGACCATTTGGCATTGCCTAGATCGAGCTCGGCGTAGGGTGTCCCCTTCTCGCGCAGCAGATCGCGAACCGGGATTGCCATCGCGGCGATCAGCTGCTCCAGGCGATCGCGGCTTGGTGGCGTCTTCAGATATTCGATCACGACAGGCTCCTCGCCGCTGGCGCGGATCATCGCCAGCGTGTTGCGGGACGTGCCGCAGGCCGGGTTGTGATAGATGGTGATGGTCATGACTGCGCCTTCGCTGATTGGGACTGGTGAGCAGGTTGCGGCCGCAGCAGCCAGCCGATGAGCATCATGGCGATCAGCGCGCCCGCCAATTCCGCGCCGATGAAGCCAGGAACATCGACCGGCCGTATGCCGGAGAAACTGTTGGTGAATGCGCGGGCGACCGCGACGGCCGGGTTGGCAAACGAGGTGGAGGCCGTGAACCAGTAGGCAGCGCTGATGTAAAGGCCGACCAGCCACGGCACGGCCTTTTGCTCGAACCGGACGCCGGCAAGAATGACGGCGACAAGGCCGAACGTCGCGACCGCTTCGGAGAGCCATTGCGCTGGCCCGGCGCGGACTTTCATGGCCATGTCGAGAACCGGCAGGGAAAACATCAGATGAGCGGCCATCGTGCCGGCAATGCCGCCGACAAATTGCGCGGCGAGATACGGCGCAAGATCGGCGGCCGCGAGCGTCCTGTTCAGGCAGGAGACGAGCGACACGGCCGGATTGAAATGCGCGCCGGAGATCGGCCCCAGGACGGTGATCAGAACCACCAGCATGGCGCCGGTCGCCAGGCTGTTGGCAAGCAGCGCCAGCGCGATGTCCTGCGTGAGCGTCTCAGCCATAATGCCCGAGCCGACCACCGTTGCGACCAGCAGGCCGGTTCCCAGCGCCTCGGCAACGAGGCGCCGCGAAAGCGTGTAGGCGGTCACTGGCGGCCGCCAATGGCAGGCTGGCAGCAAGGCGCCGCAAGCGCCGGCGCGCAAATCTCCGGCAGACCGGAACAGCAATCTTCCATCAGGAAGCGGATGAGGCCGGACAGCGCGTCATATTCGGCGCTGTAGACGATCGAGCGCGCATCGCGCCTGGTCGTCACCAGGCCGGCGCGCTCCAGCTCCTTGAGATGGAAGCTGACATTGGACGGCGAGACATCGACTTTCTCGGCCAGAATTCCGGCGGCGATGCCGTCCGGTCCGGCAATGACCAGCAATCTCAGCAAGCGCAGCCGGGTTTCCTGCGACAGCGCGCCAAAGGCGATGAGGGCTTGACGTTCATCCATATTTCAACAATCCTTGAAATGTTGAAATGAGGAATAACCGACATGCTCTCCAGTGACAACCAGAAAATCTCGCCTGTCCTGCCGTTGGATTCCTCCGACCTGACCATCGGCGAGTTGCTCGAGGCTTTAGCCGACCACAAGGAGAAGCCGCTCGTGTTCCGTTACGACGGCCGTCCGGTGAAGCCGGGCTATCACGTCACCGAGGTCAAGGCCGGCCATTTCTCGGCGCTGGATTGCGGCGCCAATCCCGAATCCTGGACGGAGATCTTCATCCAGCTCTGGGACGTCACCGACGGTGGGCCCGTCCATATGCCGGCCGGCAAATTCGCGGCAATCGTCCGCAAGGTCGCCGACCATTTGGCGCTCGACCGGTCAGCCAAACTGACCTTCGAAGTCAGCGACGGTGTACG
>JAEKLU010000046.1 GCA_019509685.1 Mesorhizobium sp.
CGGACTGTCTCTCCGACGTATGCAGGATTTCCAGCCGCGGCAGCATGTTGAGCTGCACGGCCTGCCGGGTCAGCGAAAAGGCGCCGGAGATCACCGCCTGGCTGGCAATGACCGTCGCCGCCGCCGCCAGCACCACCATGGGGATCAGCGCCCAGCCCTCATTCATCTCGAAGAACGGATGACCGACCGTGCCCCCCTTGGCCAGCACATAGGCGCCCTGCCCGGCATAGTTCAAAAGCAGCCAGGGAAACACGATCGCCAGCCACGCCAGCACGATCGGCTTGCGGCCGAAATGGCCAAGGTCGGCGTACAAAGCCTCGGCGCCGGTAACGGCCAGGAAGACGGCGCCGACGGTAACGAAAGACACGTCGGGCGAATTGATGAAGAAGGCCACGATGTAGTGCGGGCTGATCGCCCACAGGATTTCCGGATCCGAGACGATGTGCTTCAGCCCGGAAAGGCCGATGGCAAGAAACCAGATGGCGGTGACCGGACCGAACACCAGGCCGACGCCGCCGGTGCCAAAGCGCTGCACGGCGAACACGACGGCCAGAATGAGCAGCGTCAGCGGCACGACATAGGGCTGGAAGGCAGGCGTGACGACATTCATGCCTTCGACCGCCGACAGCACCGAAATGGCCGGCGTGATCACGGCGTCGCCGAAGAACAGCGATGCCCCGACAATGCCGATGCCAAGCACGATTGCCGAGCGCGCCGCGAAAGTGCCGCGCGCCAGCGCCATCAGCGACAGCACGCCGCCTTCGCCGCGGTTGTCGGCGCGCAGCACGAACATGATGTATTTGATCGTGACGGTGATGGTCAGCGACCAGATGATCAACGACAGCACGCCGAGAATGTCGGCGCGATTGGCGACATCGCCCCCGGAGGACGCATGCAGCGCCTCGCGGAACGCATAGATCGGACTGGTGCCGATATCGCCATAGACCACGCCAAGCGCGCCAAGCATCAGCACCTTGGTGCTATGCTGTTCGATCTCTGGATGGCTGGATTGGTCGACGGGTTCCGCCTCCGCACCACCACTGGCAAGAGCCATGGAGGACACTCCGATAAACGCGCGGTGCTCTACGCTTGCTGCAGTGCAATATCAAGTGCCCCGGCGTTAGGGCTCCCATGTCGCCGACGCAGGGCTTGTTCATATACGGAACGGACGAAGCGCTTCATCCCGGGGCGGATCGAAGCCGTCAGATCGCCACCTGCGTACCGATCTCGACCACGCGCCCGGTCGGGATCTGGAAATACTCGGTCGCATCCGCCGCCGTGCGCGCCAGCCCGATGAACAGCCGGTCCTGCCAGACCGGCATGCCGGAGTTGGGCGAGGCCTTGAGCGAGCGCCGTGACAGGAAGAAGGACGTCGTCATGATGTCGAACTTCCAGCCCTGCTTGCGGCAGATGGCCAGCGCACGCGGGATATTGGGCTGTTCCATGTAGCCGAAGGTCAGCGTCACCCGCATGAACAGCTCGTTGACGGTTTCCATCTTGACCCGCTCGCTGTCGGGCACCACCGGTTGCTGCGCCGTCACCACCGACAGGATGACGTTCTTTTCGTGCAGCACCTTGTAGTGCTTCAGGCTGTGCATCAGCGCGGTCGGCGCGCTCAGCGGATCGCTGGTCAGGAACACGGCGGTGCCGGAGACCAGCTGCGGCTTTTTCTTGAGCAGGTTCCCTGCCAGGAAATCGAGCGGGATCTCGTTGCGGCGGGTCTTGTCGAACAGGTAGCGGGTGCCGCGGATCCAGGTCCACATGATCAACCCCATGAGCGATGCGACAGTGATCGACACCCAGCCGCCTTCAACGATCTTGACGACATTGGCCGAGAAGAAGCCAAGATCGATGACGCCGAACGGTATCACCAGCGCCAGTGCGAGCCCCACCTGCCACTTCCAGCGCCAGCGCATGACCACGAACAGGAGGATCGTCGTCATCAGCATCTCGCCGGTGACCGAAATGCCATAGGCGGAGGCCAGCGCACTCGAGCTGCCGAAGCCGACGACCAAAAGCATCACGCCGAGCGCGACCAGCAGATTGACCCGTGGCATGTAGATCTGCCCGCTCTGCATCTCTGACGTATGCTGCACCTCGATACGCGGCAGGAGGTTGAGCTGCACGGCCTGCCTGGTCAGCGAGAAGGCGCCGGAAATCACCGCCTGGCTGGCGATGACCGTCGCCGCCGTCGCCAAGACCACCATCGGCATCAGCGCCCATTCCGGCAGCATCTGGAAGAACGGGTTGGTCGGCTTGCCGCCATGCGAAAGCACGAACGCGCCCTGGCCGAAATAATTGAGCAGCAGGCAAGGGAAGACGATTGCGAACCAGGCCATCACGATCGGCTTGCGGCCGAAATGGCCGAGGTCGACATAAAGCGCCTCGGCGCCGGTCACCGCCAGGAAGACAGCGCCGACGGTGACGAAGGCGCCTGTCGGGGTGGTCGCCAGATAGTGGACCGCATAGTAAGGGTTGATCGCCAGCAGCACCGACCAATCGTCCACGATATGGTAGAGGCCGGCAGCGCCGATTGCCAAAAACCATGTCGCGGTGACCGGCCCGAACACGGTTGCCACCTTGGCGGTGCCAAAGCGCTGCACCGCGAAAAGCACGGCCAGGATAACGAGCGTGATCGGAACGACATAGGCGTCGAGCGCCGGTGTGACGACCTCCAGGCCTTCCACCGCCGAAAGCACGGAGATAGCAGGCGTGATGATCGAATCGCCGAAGAACAACGCGGCGCCGCAAAGGCCGATCACCAGGATGAGCTTCGATCCTGGCGGATAGGCGCTGCGGGCAAGCGCCATCAGCGATAGCGTGCCGCCCTCGCCCTTGTTATCGGCTCTCAGCACGAAGGCGACATATTTGACGGTGACGATGATCGTCAGCGCCCAAACGATCAGCGACAAAACGCCAAGCACGTCGTTGCGCGCAACCACGCTGCCGGAAGCATGCAGTGCCTCGCGAAAGGCATAGATCGGGCTGGTGCCGATGTCGCCATAGACGACGCCGAGCGCACCAAGCATCAGAAGCTTGGTGCTTTGATGCGGCTCGGTTCCGGCATGGCTTGATTGCTGCAGGGCTTCCGTATCGCTGCTGGCGTTGGCTAGCACCATGGACCCCATTCTAACCGATTCACGATGCCCGCCGATTCACGATGGCCAGAGCTCGCCGCAATGCGCGAGAACCAAGATAACCGCCAAAGTTACGCAAGGCTTTCTCGCCCTACCATCCACAGGCCTTCAAGAACCGTCCCACCGTGCCGGCCATGCCATACTCCAGCGCATCGGCTGTCAACCCATGACCGATCGATACTTCGGCCAATGCCGGGATACGTTTGGCGAGCGCCGGCAGATTGCCAACGGTCAAGTCATGCCCGGCATTGACCTGAAGCCCGGCAGCTGCCGCTGCGTCCGCGGTTTTTCCCAATTGTTCCAACTCCTTGGCGGCCTTGGCTGAATCGAAATGAAACCCGCCATAGGGGCCGGTATAGAGCTCGATACGGTCGGCGCCGGTATCGCGCGCGGCATTCACACCGGCCGGGTCGGCGTCCGAAAACAGTGACACGCGAAAGCCGCCTTTCTTCAATCGCTTGACGATCGGTGTGAGGAACGCGGCCTCGGCGACGAAGTTCCAGCCATGGTCGGACGTCGCTTGCGCCGGATCGTCGGGAACCAACGTCACCTGCTCAGGCTGATTCTTCTCGACAAGCGCCAGGAAATCCTCGGTCGGGTAGCCTTCGATGTTGAATTCCGCCTTCGGAAACTCGTCGTCGATCAGCGCCCTTATTTCCGGCAGGTCGGAATTCCTCGTATGCCGCTCATCGGGGCGCGGGTGCACCGTCAGCCCATGCGCGCCGGCGGCAAGCGCGATCCTTCCAAGTCCGATGACGCTCGGCCATGGCAGGTCGCGGCGGTTGCGCAGCATGGCGACGGCGTTGAGATTGACCGAAAGCTTTGCGGGCATGAACGAAGTCCAGTGGGTCGGCGGGCATCTATACCGCCTTTGAAGGGAACAGATAGAGGGTTTCGGGTGTTCCAGAAGATATGGTGGCCAACGCAAGGAATTGCCAGTGAACTTCCTCGAAGCCGTACCGGCGATACGCCGTATCGACACTGACCGCGACGCGCTTTTCGCCATTGATGTTGTCGGCGATGTTTCGCCGGCCGATGCGGAAAACCTGTTCGGCCTGCTGGAGGCCGCCTACGCTCTCCACCCGAGGCTCGACGTGCTGGTGCGGCTGACGGACGAGGAGAGCGTCGATTGGGCCAACATTGCGCAGGACACGCTCACGCAAGGTGTGGCAGACGCATTGGAACATATCGTTCGCTGCGTGGTCATTGGAAGAGCGGACCCGTCTGCCGCAGCCCTCTTCCCCAGGCCATTGCCTTTCGAATTCAAGCACTTCGGCAGCGATGATGAAGAAGCCGCCTGGCAATGGCTTGGCGCAAGGCCGATGCCTAGCGAACGACCGTCAGCCGCTCGGCGGCGCGGGTGATGGCAGTGTAGAGCCAGCGCTGCCGCGTCTCCTTGAAGGCCCAGCTCTCATCGAACAGCACGACATCGTTCCACTGCGAGCCCTGCGCCTTGTGCACGGTCAGCGCATAGCCATAGTCGAAATCGTCGAAACGCTTCTTCTGCTGCCAGGGGATCTCGGCATCCGGATCCTCGAACGCGGCCTTGAGCAGCTTGATCTTGGCGACGCCGCGGTCCGGATCGTCTTCTTCCGGCGAGACCAGAAGGTTGATGCCGGGCTTTACCGTCTCGCGCGACGAGGTCATCACCTTCCACAGTGAGCCGTTGAGCAGGCCCTTGGCCGGATCGTTGCGCAGGCAGACAAGCTTGTCGCCGGCCTGTGGATAATCGGCATTGAACCCTTTGAGCTCGCGCAGACGCTGGTTGTAGCGCCGCCGCGTGCGGTTGGTGCCGACCAGCACCTGGTCGGCCTTCATCACCAGTTCCTGCGTGACGCCTTCCCTGCCGATCACCTGCGCCGAGCCATAATCGCCATGCATGAACTCGCGGCCCTCGCGCACGTCGAGCGCCAGCCGGATGATCGGGTTGTCGCGCGCCTGGCGGTGGATTTCCGTCAACAGCACGTCCGGCTCGTGCTCGGTGAAGAAGCCGCCCCCGGAGATCGGCGGCAGCTGCGCCGGATCGCCAAGCACCAGGATCGGCGTGCCGAAACTCAACAGATCGCGTCCGAGCTGCTCGTCGACCATCGAGCATTCGTCGATGACGACGAGCTTGGCGCGCGCGATCGGGCTTTGCCGGTTGAGCGAGAAAGTCGGCGTCATCGATGTCTTGCCGGTCACCTCGTCCTCGACCGATTCCTCGCCCTTCGGCCGATAGATCAGCGAGTGGATGGTGCGGGCGTTGGTCGCCCCCTTGGAGCGCAGCACCTGCGCCGCCTTGCCGGTGAAGGCGGCGAACTGCACTTGACCGTCGACATGCTCGGCGAAGTAGCGCGCCAGCGTCGTCTTGCCGGTGCCGGCATAGCCGAACAGCCGGAAGACCTGCGGCCGGCCGTTCTTGAGCCAGCGCGCGACCGCCTTCAACGCCTCATCCTGTTGGGGAGAAAATTCCATCAGTGCGACAGACCGGATTCGCAAGCGAAAGACAAGATTGGCCGCTACGTCGACGGTTGTCGGTGGCAATCGCTGGCGCCTCCGACAAAGTCAGGCTATCAGCCACGAGCTGGAACGTAAAGAGAACATAGCCACAGAGCCTTGGTTGGATCCGACGAAGAAAAAGTCAGGCGTAGGCAGCCGCTGCCGGCGGCGGGTCGCGGTCAGCCCTCGGAACGGGCTCGTAGTGGTCGAACTGCATCGTGTAGGCCGCGCGGTCCCGGGTCATCGAGCGCAGGTTATCGACGTACTTGAACATGGTGGCCAGCGGCACCTTCGCCTTGATGACGATGGCCTCGCCGCGGGTTCTCCGACTCTGGACCAGACCGCGGCGGCCGTGCAGGTCGCCGATGATGCCGATGACATACTCTTCCGGCGTCACCACCTCGACCTTCATGATCGGTTCGAGCAATTGTACGCCAAGTTTGGGTGCGGCTTCACGGAAACAGGCGCGGCCGGCAGTTTCGAAAGCGGACGCCGAGGAGTCGGTGTCGTGATGGGCCGCGTCCACCAGGGTTGCCTTGATGCCGATCATCGGAAAGCCCGCGAAGGGACCGGAGGACAGGATGCTGCGCAAACCGGCCTGGATTCCCACGATATAGTCCTCGGGGACCGAACCGCCGGCGATCTTCGAGAGAAGCACAAACTCCGCATTGCGCCCGTTCGGCTCGAACAGGATTTTGACGCGAGCGAACTGTCCCTGGCCGGCGAAAATCCGCTTATGCGTATAGTCCTGTTCGCGGGCGTGAGTAATCGTTTCGCGGTACGCCACTTGCGGAGCCCAGACCTTCAACGCGACTTCGAATTCATTGCGCAGTCGATAGACGATGACGTCGAGGTCAAGCTCGGTCATCGCGGCGATGATCGTCTGGCCAGCTTCCTCGTCCCATTTCACCTCAAAGTCAGGCCGCTCCTCCGCCAGCGTCGACAAGGCGGCGCGAAGCTTCTGCTCGTCGGCCCTGGACTTCGGCTCGATCACGATTTGCAGCAACGGCCATGGTGCGGCAGGTTTTTCCATAATGACCGCACGGTTGCAGGCGGTTCCGATATTTGCAACCGAATATCGGGCCCAAATCCAGATTGAGATAACGGAAGCCTAAACTTGTCCCACTACTGGCAACCTGCGGTCAGACCCCCGGATCGTTCCCCAGCAGGATCGGCTTGCCATGCGGCGTGGCGTGCGCGGCGCGTTCCCATGCTGCCGCCAGCTCGTCCACCTCGCTTTTGCCGGCGATCCCCTTGGCCGCCAGCAGCTTTTCCAGCGCCGCCAGCCAATGCTCGTAATAATCAAGGCCGTCAATTGCTGCGCCCGGCCTCTTGACCTCGGCGGACAGAGCCTCCGCCCATTCGCTCCACGAGAACAAGCCCTTGTCGTGCAACGCCACCGTCATGGCAAAGGCTTCGGCCTGCCATGGTTCCGAAAACACCGGTTCGTCGACCGGCAGAGCGCCTTCATGCCGGCTCAAGATAGCTCTCCCAGGCATCGATCGAGACGGTCAATGTCGGGTCCGCATCCTCGCCCCAGATCTCGGCACCGTCGAAGACCACGGTGTAGACCCATTGCGGATTTTCGCCCTTGCCATGCGCATTGCTGTCGGGAAAGACGAAGCCGTCGCGAACGGCTTCTATGCTGCCGTTCTTGCCGCGCGCATAGCGCGGCAGGCGCGTGTGGCCGGTGGGATTGAAATTCTTCGTCCGCACGCGATCGCCGGCCCGAAAGCGTGCCGGCGTAGCGACTGGGCGGTTGGTTGGCCCGCCCTTGGCGAGCACCGCCGGCACGTCCGCTGCCTTCAGCACTCTTTTCGGCGTCGCTGCCGGGTCGACAGCCTTGCCGGCGGCAAGGTCTTGCTCCGTCACGAAGCCGTGCCGCTTCAGCAGCGCCTCCAGCGCCTTGATCCAGATCTGATAGTAGCTCGAGGAATAATAGACGGCAGGATGCAGCGATTCCCGCGCATGCCGGCTTTCGTCGATGTTCCAGGCGCCCATGGACCCGGCGGTCAGCGTGACGCCGAGCGCCCGCCTCTCCCAATCGGTGTGGAAATAGGGCTCGTCTTTTTCCGGCGCGACCGGTCCGAAACCCATCTGCCCGCCAAGATCCTGCGGCCCGTTCATGCCGGCGCCCTCGCTAATGCCGTGCCGATCATCGCATCCCGGCTCACCAACCCGGCGAGCTGTTCCTCGCTCCAGCTCTCGGTGCCCTCCGGGCGCATCGGCACCACAAGGTAGCGAAGCTCGGCGGTCGAATCCCAGACCCGGATCTTCTTCTCCGCCGGCAGCGTCAGCCCGAATTCTTCCAGCACGCCGCGCGGATCGATCACCGCCCGCGACCGGTATGGCGGCGCCTTGTACCAGGCCGGCGGCAGGCCTAGCACCGACCATGGATAGCAGGAGCAGAGCGTGCAGACGACGAGGTTGTGCGTCTCCTCGGTGTTGAACACCGCCTGCATGTGCTCGCCCTGGCGGCCGGTATAGGAGAGCGCTTCGATCGCCGCCGTCGCGTCGCGTTTCAGCCAGTCGGCATAGGCCGGATCGCCC
>JAEKLU010000342.1 GCA_019509685.1 Mesorhizobium sp.
AGTTGAAGGCCTTGAGCAATGCCCTGGCTTCGTCGTCCGTCTTCGCAGTCGTACAAACGATGACGTCCATGTCCCAGATCTGATCAACCTTGTCGTAGTTGATCTCCGGGAACACGATGTGCTCCTTGATGCCCATGGCGTAGTTGCCACGGCCATCGAAGCTCTTGGGGTTCAGTCCGCGGAAATCGCGGACGCGCGGCAGCGCGATGTTCACGAGGCGGTCGAGGAACTCGTACATACGTTCCTTGCGCAGCGTGACCTTGGCGCCGATCGGCATGTTCTCGCGGACCTTGAAGCCGGCGATCGAATTGCGGGCGCGGGTGACGACGGCCTTCTGGCCGGCGATCATCGCCAGGTCTTCGGCGGCAACCGAAGGCTTCTTCGAATCGGCGGTCGCTTCACCGACGCCCATGTTCAGCACGATCTTGTCGAGGCGCGGAACCTGCATGTCGTTGTCGTAGCCGAACTGCTCCTGCAGCGCCTTGCGGATGGTCTCGTTGTAGACCTGCTTGAGGCGCGGCGTGTTGGTTGCAGTCGCCTGCTTGGTTTGAGACTTAGCCATTGATGACTTCTCCCGAGCGCTTGGCGACGCGCACCTTCTTGCCGTCCTTCTGGAAGATGAAGCCGACGCGGGTCGGCTTGCCATCCTTGGGGTCGGCCAGCGCGATGTTCGACAGCTGGATCGGCGCTTCCTTGGTGATGATCCCGCCCTCTTGGGACTGGGACTGCTTCTGGTGACGACGGATCATGTTGACGCCGCGCACCAGCGCGGTGTCTTCCTTCGGCTGAACCGAGAGGACTTCGCCCGAACGGCCCTTGTCCTTGCCGGCCAGCACGACGACCTTGTCGCCTTTTCTAATCTTTTGCATTGGTCCGGCTCCTTACAGCACTTCAGGCGCGAGCGAGATGATCTTCATGTGGTTCTTGGCGCGAAGTTCGCGCGGAACCGGTCCGAAGATACGCGTGCCGATCGGCTCTTTCTTGTTGTCGACGAGAACGGCCGCGTTCTTGTCGAAACGGATCACGCTGCCGTCCGGGCGGCGGATGTCCTTGGCCGTGCGAACCACGACCGCCTTCATCACATCGCCCTTCTTAACGCGGCCGCGCGGAATGGCTTCCTTGATCGACACCACGATGATGTCGCCTGTTTGCATCTGAATCATGACTGGCCGCCTTCTTCTTTTCTAACGGGATGGGCTCAAAGCCCCTCCCCGGTCTGTCCAAAATTCGTTGTTTACGCCCGAGGTCAGGCTTGGTCCGAAGACACGACGATCCAGCGCTTGTCCTTGGAAATCGGCTTCGATTCCTGGATGAACACCTGATCGCCAACCTTGTGGGCGTTGTTCTCGTCGTGCGCCTTGTACTTCTTGGTCATGCGCACGGTCTTCTTCATCACGGGATGCGTGAAGCGCCGTTCGACCTTGACGACAACCGTCTTCTCGTTCTTGTCGCTGACGACGGTGCCCTGCAGAATGCGCTTTGGCATGGTTTTCGTCCTTAAGCCTTCTTGGCCGCGGACTTTTCCGCAGCGATGGTCTTGATACGCGCAATGTCCTTGCGGACCTGCCTCACGCGCGCGGTCTTCTCGAGCTGGCCGGTGGCCTTCTGGAAGCGCAGGTTGAACTGCTCCTTCTTCAGGCTGGCCAGATCGTCGGTCAGCTGGTCCTGGGTCTTGGTCCGGATGTCTTCGGCTTTCATGATCAGCCCGTCCTTATTCTGCGATGCGCTGTACGAAGCGCGTCCTGACCGAGAGCTTGGCCGCGCCGAGACGCAGCGCCTCACGGGCGGTTTCTTCATTGACGCCGTCGATCTCGAACATGATGCGGCCCGGCTTGACGCGCGCCGCCCAGTAATCGACCGCGCCCTTGCCCTTGCCCATGCGGACTTCGGTCGGCTTCGACGTGACCGGCACGTCCGGGAACACGCGGATCCAGACGCGGCCGGCGCGCTTCATCTCGCGGGTGATCGCACGGCGGGCCGCCTCGATCTCACGCGCGGTGACGCGGTTCGGCTCAAGCGCCTTCAGCCCGAAACCACCGAAATCCAGGTTGGTGCCGCCCTTTGCGGTACCATGGATACGGCCCTTGAACTGCTTGCGGAACTTTGTGCGCTTTGGCTGCAGCATCGTTCTAACTCCAAATTCCTAAATAATCAGGCGTTTTCGCGACGACGACCGCGTTCGCGATCACCACCACCGCCGCCATGCGCTGCATCACCTTCGGTAGCGCGACGCTCCGAAGCCATCGGGTCGTGCTCGAGGATCTCGCCCTTGAACACCCAGACCTTGACGCCGCAGATGCCGTAAGCCGTGTTGGCTTCGGCCGTGCCGTAGTCGACATCGGCGCGCAGCGTATGCAGCGGCACACGGCCTTCGCGGTACCACTCCATGCGCGCGATTTCGGCGCCGCCGAGACGGCCGGAGCAGTTGATGCGGATGCCTTCGGCGCCGAGACGCATGGCCGACTGCACGGCGCGCTTCATGGCGCGACGGAACGCGATACGACGCTCGAGCTGCTGGGCGATCGACTGGGCGACCAGGGTCGCGTCGATTTCCGGCTTGCGCACTTCAACGATGTTGAGGTGCGTCTCGGACTTCGTCATCTCCATCAGCTTCTTGCGAAGCTTCTCGATGTCGGCGCCCTTCTTGCCGATGATCAGACCCGGGCGCGCGGCATGGATGGTGACGCGGCACTTCTTGTGCGGGCGCTCGATCACCACCTTGGAGATCGCCGCCTGCTTGAGTTCCTTCTCAAGATACTTGCGGATCTTGATGTCCTCATGCAGCAGCTTGCCGTACTCGCCGGTGTTCGCGAACCAGCGCGAATCCCAGGTGCGGTTGATGCCGAGGCGAAGACCGATCGGATTGACTTTCTGGCCCATTATGCGGCCTCCCCTTTTTCTTCGACTTCACGAACGACGATCGTGAGGTGCGAGAACGGCTTCTCGATACGGCTGGCGCGACCACGGCCACGAGCGTGGAACCGCTTCATGACGATCGACTTGCCGACATAGGCTTCCGCCACTACCAGCGCATCGACATCAAGGTCGTGGTTGTTTTCCGCGTTGGCGATTGCCGATTCCAGCGTCTTCTTGACCGTGCCGGAAATCCGCTTGGCCGAGAATTCGAGATCGGAAAGCGCTGTCGCGACCTTCTTGCCGCGGATCAGCGCGGCAACCAGGTTCAGCTTCTGCGGGCTGATACGGATCGTGCGCAGAACGGCACGCGCCTCGTTATCAGCAAGCCTGCGCGGAGCTTTGGCCTTGCCCATGATTATTTCCT
>JAEKLU010000047.1 GCA_019509685.1 Mesorhizobium sp.
TTGATAAATAACGATAATGGTGGGCCCGGAGGGACTCGAACCCCCAACCAAGCGGTTATGAGCCGCCGGCTCTAACCATTGAGCTACAGGCCCCACGCGGGCTGGCTTAGTGTTTTTCGCTTCGCTGCACAAGACTTTCGAAAGCGCTGGCGGCAAATGCCAAAATCAGCCCATATTCGCACCGTAGAGCGGCCTGCGCCCATAAGGCGCTGAAACAGGTCCGGCTCTCGCGCCGTGCTGCCGGCGAACGCCGTTTTTCAGGTCGAGGCAGACGGCAAGGGTGCCGGATCGCAGACATCGAGGAGTTTTCATGACCAGACATCTTTTGCCCATTGCGCTCGCTGCCGCGGTCGCCTTTCCGGCGCTGGCAAGCGCTGCCGACACACAAACCCCGCCCCGCATCATCGTCTCGGGCGAAGGCGAAGCGACTGTGGCGCCGGACATGGCGATCCTGTCGCTCAGCGTCATGCGCGAGGCAAAGACCGCGCGCGCGGCGCTCGACGCCAACAATGACGCCATGGCAGCGGTGATCGCGGCGATGAAGGCGGCCGGCATTGCCGACAAGGACCTGCAGACCGCCGGCATCCAGATCAATCCGCGCTACAACTACACCAACAAGGCCGACGGCAGCCAGGAAGCCGAGCTCGTCGCCTATCAGGTGACGAACACGTTGTCGGTGCGCGTGCGCAATGTCGACAAAACCGGCGACATCCTCGACAAGGCGGTGTCGCTGGGTGTCAACCAGGGTGGCGGCATCGCCTTCACCAATGACGATCCGAAGGCGACGATCACCGAGGCGCGCAAGAAGGCGGTGGCCGACGCCATCGCCAAGGCCAAGACGCTCGCCGAGGCCGCCGGCGTCAGCCTAGGCAAGGTGCTCGAAATCACCGATCAGAACATTTCGCCGGCGCCAATGCCGATGAGCGCCAAGGCGTTCGACGGCGCCCGTGCGGCGGTGCCGGTCCAGGCTGGCGAAAATTCCTACAATGTCCAGGTCACCGTCACTTTCGAGCTGAAGTAAGCCTCAGCCCGGCCGGTTAACGACAAAACCCCGGAGGATCGATCCTCCGGGGTTTTTTCGAGCCACACGCTTCAATTGCTTGAAGGAGCTCCAGGCGATCCTTGGAGAGGATCATCCCCCTCCCACCGATCGAGCTCAGCGATAGATGATCGGGCAGCCGCGCTCGTTGGCGAACACCACCACGACGCGGTCGCCATCCTGGCGGCCAGCCACCTTCACGGTGCGGCGGCTGATATCGACGATGCGGGCGCGATGCAGGCCCATGCGCTCGGCCTTGTCGAGAGCGCGGTCCGGCGAGCAACCGCGCCAGTCGCGATCACGGTCACGGTCGCGACGCCAGTCACGGCGATAGCCGTCGTCGTCGCCGGTGTAGACGCCGAAGCGCGGATCATGCCTGTCGCCAAAGCCGAGATAGAGGCTGTCCGCATGCGCCGGAATGGCGGTGAGCGTGCCAAGCCCGACAAGAGCCGAAAGGGCTGCCGTCTTGATCGTGTTCAACATCGTCTTCTTTCTCCTTGTTGCGGGCTCTCGCCCTTCGAACCGATGGTTTGGAAAATGCTCTTTCCTATCTGAACTATTTGCGAACCGGCCGTTCATGTCCGGTTCATCTGGCAGGGAAATGGAAACTCCCCTCGCCCATTCGCTGTAAAGCTTCGGCTGTCTAACGCGCCAAACACGCTGACGCTTCCCAGACGGCCTCGTTGTTAAAATGCCGGCGAGCCACGATTCGGTATCAAAATGCGAACCTTTTTAGGGTTCGTCATCGAGTATATAGTCAAAATAGTCGTCTGGCTCGGCGAGATCGGTTTCCTTGGCCTTCACGCGGCCTTGCATCGAAATTCCGGCCTCGTGCACGGTCTGCGCGCTTCCCGAAACCAGCCTGTGCCACCAATAGAGATCGTGGCCCTCGGCAACCAACCGGTAGGCGCAGGTCTTCGGCAGCCAGGTGATGGTGCGCACATTCTGCGGCGTCAGCCCGACGCAATCGGGCACACGCGCCAGGCGATTGGCATAGTCGGAGCAACGGCAATTGTCGGCGTCGAACAGCCGGCAGCCGACGCTTGTCCAGAAGATCTCGCCCGTATCCTCGTCCTCGAGTTTCGACAGGCAGCATTTGCCGCAGCCATCGCAAAGCGACTCCCACTCGGCCGGGGTCATCGCCTCAAGCGTCTTGGTTTTCCAGAAGGGCGCGGTCATACCCCTGGATTTGGCCCCGCGGCGCGTCCTGGTCAAGCATTGCTGTCACAGTGACCCGGTATCAACATTAGAAAAACACCAAATCGCCTTCAAAAGGCCGGCCGGGCATCCTTGGCTGGCGTCAATGCCTTGCAACGGAACCAATTGCGGTTGATGAAAGTTTGGGCAGGGATGGGACCCCACAAGGAGAATTGCATATGAAACGCCAACCTCGGATTCTGGCGGGCACGGCAATCGGCCTGCTTATGGCATCCGCGCCGTTGGGCGCGTACCCGCTGCAGGGGAGTGCTGCTTTCGGGACCTCGCATGGCGCGCCGCTGATCCTGGCTCAGGCAAAGTGCGCCGAAGGCCAGTCGGCGGAGGAATGCGCCCAAGCAGGTCAACAGGGGGCAGGTCAGGGCGAAGCCGAGCAGCCGCGCAAGAAGAAGCGCGAACAGCAGCAGGAGACGCAATCCGCTCCGGCGGCGGAGCAGGCTGCTCCAGCCGAGCCCGAGCAAAAGCCGCGCAAGAAGCGGCAGGTTGAGCAGACCGAGGCGCCCGCCTCCGACCAGGGTGCGGCGCCTGCGACCGAGGAACCGCAGCCGCGCAAGAAGAAGCGCGAGCAGCAGATCGAGGCAGCACCTGCCGGTGAGGCCGCACCGGCCAATGACGACCAACAGCAGGGCGGCCAGGGGCGTAAGAAGCACAAACAGGAACAACAGCAGCAAATAGAGGCCGCGCCGGCCGATCAAGGTGGCGGGCAGCCTGCGACCGACGAACAGCAGCCACGCAAGAAAAAGCGCAACCAGCAGATCGAAGCGGCACCCGCCGACCAGCAGCAGCCTGCCGAGCAGGTCGCGCCCGCTGGCGGCGACCAGCAGCAAGGCAATCAGGGTCGCAAGAAGCGCAAGCACGATCAGCAGCAGCAGACGGAAGGCGCGCCTGCCGGCGAGGCCACGCCGACCGAGCAGACCGCTCCTGCCAATGACAACGGGCAAGGAACCAATCAGGGCAAGAAGAAGCATCGCCAGAACCAGCAGGGCGAGCAGCAACCTGCCGGCCAGACGCCGGCGACTGAACCGGCGCAGAAAACAGCACCGGCAGGCGAACCGGTACCTCAGGCCGAGCCGCTGCAGAATGGCGAGCAACCGGTCCAGGGCGAGCAACCCCAGGACAAGAAGAAGCGCGGCAAGAAGCCGACCACTGCCGAGCAGCCGGCAAATGGTGACCAGCCGGCAACCGGCGAACAACCCAAAGCCGGTGAACCGACAAAGACCGGCCAACAGCCCGCTACCGGCGAGCAGCAACCCGCCACTGGCGAGCAACCAGCCAACGGCAATCAGCCCGCCAACAACAACCAGCCGGCGAAGGGCGGCGATGCCGCGCAGGGCGAGACCGCAAACCCGAACGAGGCGCCCCTCCTCGACAGCCAGAAAGATGCCGATCGCAAGCATCGTGGCGGCCGCAACAACAATGGCGGCCAGAACGGCGGCGGCCAGAACGACAATGGCCAGGCCGGCAATGGCCAGAATGGCAATCAGGCTGGACAAGGTGGACAGCAGGCGCAGAAGCCGGCCCCGGTCGATCAGGGCCCGCCGCCGACCGACGACCAGTCGGCGCAGCAGGCGATCAAGCGTGAGAAGATCGTCCCCGTGGACGAGGAGAAGGGCAAGCGGGTCGACCGCACGCCCGAAGATTTTGCACGCGATCGCCGGCGGCCAAAGGGCGCTGACGTGCTGAAGCAGTTCGGCGACCGCGTCATCATCCAGTTCAACAACCAGACCTTCGTGGAGAGCAACGAGGCGCCTCGCCTCACCCGCGGCGCCAAGGATGTCTACTACGAGGACCTGTCGGGCGGCCGCTCGCGCGAAACGGTCGAACGCGGCAATGGCGTTCGCGTCGTCACCATCCGCAACCGCTATGGCGACGTCATCCAGCGCTCGCGCGTCATGCCGGATGGCCGCGAGTATATCCTCAGCTATGTCGACGAACGACAGGATCGGGATGACGGCGATTGGCGTGATCCCGGCGACGACCTGCCGCCGATGCGGCTGACGATCCCGCGGCGTGACTACATCCTCGATTCCGAGGACGTGGAGAGCGACGACGATTACTACAATTTCCTCGAGCAGCCGCCGGTGGAAAAGGTGCAGCGCCTCTATTCGATCGACGAGGTCAAGCGCTCGGCCCGCGTGCGCGACATTGCCCGCCGCATCGATCTCGACACGTTGAACTTCGACTTCGGCTCGGCGACGATTTCCGACACCGAAGTGCAGAAGCTTGATGGCGTCGCCAACGCCATGGAAAAGCTGCTCAAGAAGAACCCGGCGGAGACCTTCCTGATCGAAGGTCACACCGACGCGGTAGGCACGCCAGATGCAAATCTGGCTCTGTCGGACCGCCGCGCGGAATCGGTTGCCGAAGCACTCACCAATGCCTTCGGCATCCCGGCCGAGAACCTCACCACACAAGGCTATGGCGAGGAGTATCTGAAAGTGAACACACAGGCTCCGAACCGTGAAAACCGGCGCGTCGCCATCCGTCGCATCACCTCGCTGGTGGCGCCGGTGGCGAGCAACAGCCAGCAGTAATGAGCGTTTGATTTCAAAAACCTAACCGGATTTCCGGAATCAGCGCGAGAGATGAAGGCCCGTCCCGTTCCGGACGGGCCTTTTCTTTCCTGGCTCAAGAAGATTTGTCCTGTCGATTAGGGCCTGCTCATTGAATCGCCGCATTGCGACACCCAGATTCTGTGCAGGGCGTTCCCTGCCCTGTCCCGACTCCAGCGGGACACACTGAGCCCCGCCGGTCCCTCTCCGGCGGGGTTTTTTGTCTTGAAAACTAGGCCCATCTGGCCGATTACGGACCGCATGCTGGAGCGAAACCACCGGAAGCCTTTATGAAGCGTCTCGAACTCGCCATTGAATCCATCATCCTCGCCTCGCGCTGGCTGCTGGTCGTCTTCTATCTGGGACTCGGCGTGGCGCTGGCGATCTACGCGCTGTCCTTCGGCAAGAAGCTCTATGAGTTCGTGACCAGCGCCTTCACGCTCGGCGACACCGACACGATCCTGAAGATGCTGGGCCTGATCGACGCCGCGCTCGTCGCTTCGCTGGTGGTGATGGTGATCATTTCGGGCTACGAGAACTTCGTCAGCCGCTTCGATGACCAGGATGGCGAGGTCCACTGGCTGGGCACGATCGATGTCGGCTCGCTCAAGGTCAAGGTCGCCTCGACCATCGTCGCCATCTCCTCGATCCACCTTTTGCAGGTGTTCCTCAACTCCGTTTCCTACACGACCGAGCAATTGATGTGGCTGACCATCATTCACATCGCCTTCGTCGTCTCGGCGTTCATGCTCGCCTATATCGACCGGGTGATGGCGCTGGCCAAGGGCAAGAAGGCTGAGGAATAGGCTCGCTTTGTGAGCGTCAGTAGATGTTCCTGATGTTGGTGTCGGTCCTGGCGAATACCTCGTCCGGAACGAAGAAGTCGCCGGCCAACGGCCCGGTCGCGCCCGGCGCATAGATCGAGAAATCGGTCACGCCTTCGGCCCGTAGCACCTCCTCGTCGATGTAGAAATTGCCGGTCGCCTCGCGCGAGGAACGCAGGAAGATCGCATGCGCGGCATCCGCCATGATGTCTGGCGAGCGGCTCATCGCGGCAACCGTCGCGCCGCCGAGCAGATTGCGCACCGCGGCGGTGTCGATGGTCGAGATCGGCCACAGCGAATTGACGGCGATGCCATCCTTGGCGAGCTCCGCGCTCATGCCAAGCGTGCACATCGACATGCCGAACTTGGCCATCGTGTAGGCGACATGGTTCTTGAACCATTTGGCCTTCATGTCGAGCGGCGGCGCCAGATTCAGGATGTGAGGATTGCTGGCCAACTTCAGGTGCGGAATGCACATTTTGGAAACCAGGAAGGTGCCGCGCGTGTTGATCTGATGCATCAGATCGTAGCGCTTCATGTCGGTCTCCAGCGTGCCGGTAAGCTGGATGGCGCTGGCATTGTTGACGCAGATGTCGATGCCGCCGAAGCGCTCGACGGTCTTGGCCACCGCATCGGCGACCTGCGCCTCTTCGCGGATGTCGCACAGCACGGGCAGCGCCTTGCCGCCGGCCTGCTCGATCTCTTGCGCCGCCGTGTAGATGGTGCCCGGCAGTTTCGGATGCGGCTCGGCGGTCTTGGCCGCGATGGTCACATTGGCGCCGTCGCGCGCTGCGCGCAGTGCGATCGCGAGCCCGATGCCGCGCGATCCGCCCGAAATGAACAGCGTCTTTCCCTTGAGCGACATCTCTCGCCTCCCTCTTCAATTGGGAGGCAACTTGCGCGGCTCGCAGACACTGCGCAAGGGCCGAAGGCGTCAGACCGAGATGACGCAACGTCGTGCAGGCGGGCTACACGAGCACCAGGCCCTGCCGCATGGCAATCGCGATGGCGTCGGTGCGGTTGGAGGCGCCGAGCTTGATCAGGATCGCGGCGACATGGAATTTTGCCGTGTGCACCGAGATGTTGAGCCGCCGGGCGATCACCTTGTTCGGCGCCCCCTCGGCGAGCAGCGCCAGCACTTCCGCTTCGCGTGGCGACAGAGCGGGTCGGACAGGCGTGTCGTCCGGCGCGTCTTCGTCGGCGATCTCGCCATGGAAATCGCCATGCGCGACCGCCGAAGGCCCTGCCCTGCTGACGCGGTAGCCTGATGCCGCCAGGCGTACCGCCGCGGCGATCAGTTGGCCGTCGGCGGAAGCAGGCAAAACGGCAAGCACGTTTGCCGCGACGGCCTCGCCGCCGGCACGCCGTGAAAGCAGCACAATCGGCGTCGACGGGCCGGCGATCCTGCCTTCGAGTGCCGCCTCATCGATCACGGCGACATCCGCGCTCTGGCCGTCGCCGCTTCCCGCCATGATTGGCAGCAGGTCGTCGCTCGTCGCGAGCTGATCAGCCAGTTGCTCGGCGCGCTGGGCATCGCTCAGCGCGACGAGCACCGTCAGCCGGTGGGTCACCGGCTCCGGTCTCACTAGTGTCTGTGCTGCCGTATTCGCCATCGGCCCTCTCAGCTCAGCGGCTTTTCGCCGATGGTGATCGAGACGTCGCGCTCAGCGCCGCCGCTCGAAACGCCGAGCGTCACGGTCGCGCCGGCGCTGTCGGGTCCAAGCTTGCGGATCAGCTCGCGCGGGCCGCGCACGGCCTCGCCGTTCCAGGCCACGATAATATCGCCGACATGCAGGCCGGCGGCTTTGGCAGGGCCGTTGTCGTCAAGGCTCATCACCATGGCGCCATGGGTGTCGCCATTGCGGATCGGGTGCAGTCCGGCGCCGAGATAGCCGCGCGCGACATGGCCCTTCTCGCGCAGTGTCGCCACCGCCCGCTCGATCGTCTCATAGGGCATGACCAGCGCCCGCCGGCGTGGTCCGAACAACAGCATGCCGATCAGCCCACCCTTGGCGTCGAGCACCGGACCGCCCTCGAAGCGCCCGCCGGTAGCGATGGCAAGGTTGATACGACGATCGATGGTGCCGCCGCGCATCGAACGCCAGGCCGGCCCGACTTCGCCGACCGTGCCGAACACGGCGAGTGCCGTACCTTCGCTGTTGCCCGCGGCGATCGCCAGGTTGCCGGGCCGCACCGCGCCGGCCCGAGCCAGCTGCGGTAGACCTGCCGGCGCCGAAGCGGGTTTCAGCAGGGCAACGCCCGTCGAAGGATCGCGGCCGACGAGCTCGGCCTTGACCGTCTCGCCGGAAGCCAGCGTCAGCTCGATCTCTTCACCGGCCTCGACCGCCTCCTCGGCGGTGACGAAGTAGCCGTCGCGCCAGTGAAAGGCGCTGGCGGTGCGATGATGGTGCGTCGCAAAGCTCGCCACCGCCGGAGCGGCTGCCGCCGCGACATCGGCAATGGCATCGGAAAAGGCGCTGAGATTGAAGT
>JAEKLU010000343.1 GCA_019509685.1 Mesorhizobium sp.
TCTGCTTCGAGAAAGCCTCTCAAGAATCTTTCTTTTGCTGCCTGGCAATAGACATTCGACTTATCTGCGATTCCCCTACGTTCAACGGGGAGAAGATGCCGGCAGGCAGATGAGGGGCAGCGCCAACGGCTGCAAGTTGCGGATCAACGCTAAGGCGATGGTTCTACCGCGCGCTACCCTGTTACCCTAAAGAAATCCACGAACGCCCTGAGCGCCGGCCGCATCTGGCGGCGGCTGGGATAATAGGCGAAGAAACCGTCGAAGGGCGGACACCAGTCTTCCAGCACGCGGATCAGCCGGCCGTCGGTGAGCGGCGCGCGCACATAATCCTCGAAGACAAAGGCGAGCCCAGCGCCGTCGACCGCTGCCTGGGCGATCAGATGGTCCTCGTCCAGGATCAGCGGCCCTTGAGCGGCGAATTCGATCTCCTCGCCATCCTTTTCGAATTCCCAGCGGTAGAGAATGCCGCTGGAAAAACGGAAGCGGATGCAGCGGTGGTCGGCAAGCTCGCGTGGATGGCGCGGTCTCGGCATCGCCTCAAAATAGGACGGCGCGCCGACCACCGCGCCGCGGATGTCGGGCCCGATGCGCACCGCGATCATGTCGCGCTGCAGGCTCTCGCCGAGCCGCACGCCGGCATCGAAGCCGCCTTCGACCACGTCGGTGAAGCGATCCTCGATGACGATCTCCAGCACGATCTCGGGGAAGGCCGCGGCAAACGCGCCGAGGCGCGGCGTCAGCACCAGATGCGCGGCGGTGCGCGGCACGCTGAGCCTGAGATTGCCGGCCGGCCGGTCGCGCGCCTCGACCGCTGTCTCCAATGCCAGGTCGATTTCGGAAAGCGCCGGACGCAGCCGTTCCAGAAGCTGCGCGCCTTTCTCGGTCGGGGCGACGCTGCGCGTGCTGCGAGCGAGCAGCCGCACGCCGAGCCGCGCTTCGAGGCTCGACACAGCATGGCTCACCGCCGAGGGCGCGATGCCCAATTCGCGCGCCGCGCCCCGGAAGCTGGCACATTGGGCGACCGTGGCGAGCACGGCCAACTGGGAAAGGTTCGTTCGGTTCATTGATCTATTTCAGAGAACAAGCTGTACGAAAGAAACATGATTATCGAACGCATGGCAAGGCGCTATCTCATGTCCATCGCAACAAGGAGACGCGCCATGAAAACCCGCAAACTCGGTACCGAACTCGAGGTCTTCCCCGTCGGCCTCGGCTGCATGGGCATGAGCTTCGGCTATGGCGGCCAGCCGGAAGCCGAAGCGATTGCCACGCTGCGCCGCGCCGTTGAGATCGGCGTAACGTTTTTCGACACGGCCGAGGTCTATGGGCCCTATGAGAACGAGATTCTGCTCGGCAAGGCGCTGAAGCCGCTGCGCGACAAGGTGACGATCGCCACCAAATTCGGCTTCAAGATTTCCGAGCAAGGTTCTGGCACCGACCGCATGGTCGGCGTCGACAGCCGCCCGGAACACGTCAAGGCGGTGGCGGAAGCCTCGCTGAAGCGGTTGAACACTGACGTGATCGATCTTTACTACCAGCACCGTGTCGATCCGAACGTGCCGATCGAGGACACGGTCGGCGCCATGGCCGAGCTGGTCCGCGAGGGCAAGGTGCGGGCTTTGGGCCTGTCGGAAGTCAGCGGCGCGACCCTGCGTCGAGCCCATGCCGTGTATCCGATCGCCGCCGTGCAGAGCGAATACTCGCTGTGGAGCCGCGATCCGGAGGACGAGGTGTTCGATGTCTGCCGCGAACTCGGCATCGGCTTCGTCCCCTACAGCCCGCTCGGTCGCGGCCTGCTCACCGGCACCATCGCCAAGCCGGACGCCTTGAGCGACGACGACTGGCGCCGCACCTTGCCGCGCTTCCAGGCCGAGGCGATGGCAGCCAACAACGCCGTCATCGCGGTGCTCGAAAAGATGGCCGCACAAAAGGGTGTGACGTCTGCGCAACTGGCGCTCGCCTGGGTGCTGCACCAGGGCGATTTCATCGTGCCGATCCCCGGCGCGAGGAAGATACGCCACCTGGAGCAGAACACGGCGGCGGCCGGGATCGAGCTCAGTGCTTCGGAAGTAGCGGCGATCGGCGATGCGCTATCGCCCGACAAGGTTGTCGGCAAGCGCTACACGGAGGAACTGCTGGCGCTGGTGAATGGGTAGACGCTTCAGCATCCGCTCGCTTTGAGACGCTGGCGCGAGGCGCCCCCCTCTGTCCTGCCGGACATCTCCCCCACGAGGGGGGAGATTGGATGTCGCCTCGGCTTTCGCTAATCGCAGACGTTGGAGAAATTGGCGGGACGCCGAAGCTGCTGATCTCCCCCCAAGTGGGGGAGATGCCCGGCAGGGCAGAG
>JAEKLU010000048.1 GCA_019509685.1 Mesorhizobium sp.
CGCCGTTGGCAGCGGCGATCTGTTCGTGGTGCCGGATCACTTCGCGGACGACGAAGTTGAGGAATTTCTCCGCGAAATCCGGGTCGAGATGGGCGTCATTCGCCAGCTGGCGAAGACGGGTGATCTGCTGCTGCTCGCGCGCCGGGTCGGCTGGCGGCAAGCCATGCTCGGCCTTCAAAACGCCGACCGCCTTGGTGCAGCGGAAGCGCTCGGCCAGCATGTGGATGAGAGCGGCGTCGATGTTGTCGATCGAGGCGCGGTAGCCGGCCAGGATGGTGCGTGCGTCGGCCATGTCTTTTTCTTCGTTCATAGCGTCCTCACTTTTTCTTTCCGAGGCCGGGCAGTCCGCCGCCGCCAAGGCCGGGCAGGCCCGGGAGTTTCATGCCGCCGGGCAGGCCGGGCAAACCGCCGCCGCCGGGAAGACCACCGGGCAGGCCCTTCATGCCGCCCAGGCCGGCGGCCTGTGCCTGCTTCTGCAAGGCTTCGAGCTGCTTGGGATCCATCTTGGAAAGGTCAGGCATGCCACCCATGCCACCGGGCATCATGCCGCCGAGGCCCATCTTGGAGGCGAGGCCGCCCATCATGCCGCGCATCAGGCCGCCGCCTTTGCCCTTGCCGCCCATCGCCTTCATCATGTCGGCCATGCCGCGATGCATCTTCAAGAGCTTGTTGATCTCGGCGGCATCGGTGCCGGAGCCGGCGGCGATGCGCTTCTTGCGCGAATGCTTGAGCATGTCGGGGTTGGCGCGCTCGGCCTTGGTCATCGACGAGATGATGGCGAGCTGGCGGCCGAACATCTTGTCGTCGAGACCGGCGGCGGCCATCTGGTCCTTCATCTTGCCCATGCCGGGCATCATGCCCATGATGCCGCCCATGCCACCCATCTTCGACATCTGCTGAAGCTGGCCGGCGAGGTCGTTGAGGTCGAACTTGCCCGACTGCAGCTTCCTGGCCATCGCCGCCGCCTGTTCGGCGTCGATGTTTTCGGCGGCTTTCTCGACCAGGCTGACAATGTCGCCCATGCCGAGGATGCGGTCGGCGATGCGCTTGGGGTGGAATTCCTCCAGCCCGTCCATCTTTTCGCCGGTACCGATCAGCTTGATCGGCTTGCCGGTGACGGCGCGCATCGAAAGCGCCGCGCCGCCACGGCCGTCGCCGTCCATGCGGGTCAGCACAAGGCCGGTGATGCCGACGCGCTCGTCGAAGCTTTTGGCCAGGTTGACGGCGTCCTGGCCGGTCAGCGAATCCGCGACCAGCAGGATTTCGTGCGGTGACGACACCTTTTTGATGTCGGCCATTTCGACCATCAGCGGCTCGTCGATATGGGTGCGGCCGGCGGTGTCGAGGATGACGACGTCATGGCCGCCGAGCTTGGCCGCCTGCACAGCGCGCTTGGCGATGTCGACAGGGTTCTGGCCGGCAATGATCGGCAGCGTCGCGACCTTGACCTGCTCGCCGAGCTGGCGCAGCTGCTCCTGCGCGGCGGGACGCCGCGTGTCGAGCGAGGCCATCAGAACCTTCTTGTTCTGACGCTCGGTCAGCCGCTTGGCGATCTTGGCCGAAGTCGTCGTCTTGCCCGAGCCCTGCAGGCCGACCATCATGACGACGACCGGGGCCGGCGCGTTGAGATCGATGGCGACGCCTTCGGCGCCCAGCATGTCGACCAGCTCGTCATGGACGATCTTGACGACCATCTGTCCGGGCTTGATCGACTTCAGCACGGCGGCGCCGACCGCCTTCTCGCGCACCTTGTCGGTGAAGGAACGCACCACTTCCAGCGCCACGTCCGCCTCGAGCAGCGCACGGCGCACCTCGCGCAGCGCCGCCGAGACATCGGCCTCGGACAGCGCGCCGCGGCCGGTTAGGCCGTTCAGGATGGAGCCAAGGCGCTCTTGTAGGGACTCAAACATTGGTCAACCCGCCGCGCGAGAGCGCCTTGGATTCATGGTGATCCCTGTCGGGCCAATGGCCCTCCACGCCTCTTGTGTGCTCCTGAAGTGCTTCAAACATCTGCGGTCCTTGATCTCGGTTCGGGTTCGATCCGAGAGGTAATGCGTTCGCGCCAAGTGTCCAAGCAAAAGCCAAAACCAAAAAGCACCCGGGGGCGCATCGCGCTGCCGGGTGTTGGCCTCCAGGATCTCTTTACAGCACCCGCCTCGATGAGGCATTGGCGTCCTGGTCGGCTTTCGCGAAGGTGTACTCGTCGCGGAATTCAGCGGCTCTAGACAGGAAATCGGCCGGAGAGTCAAGACTTCCGCCGGAATCCAGGTCAGCACGCAGCGATTAGCCCAGGTCTTGCTTGTCCGTTCCAACCATGAGCGGCGAACGCCTGTGCAACAACAACAGCATGGTCAGCAAGGTACTGACAATGCCGATGGCGGCGATCAGGGCGGCGTCCCAGTTGGTCCAGCCCGGGCCTTCCAGCGGTTTGGCATTGAGCAAGGCGAAGCCATTGTAGCCTTCCTGGTGCGAGATCAGCAGGAAGCCGGTCAGATTGTTGCCGAGATGGGCGCCCAAACCGGCGCCGAGATTGCCGGTGACATAGACCAGCAGCGTCAAAAGCAGCGCAAAGGTGCCGATCGAGACCAATACACAAGCATTGATGGCCGGCGTCGAGGCCGAGCTCCAGTGCAGCGCGGTGAACACAAGCAGCGGCAGCACCGCCCAGATCAGCGGGCTCCTGAAGCGATAGGCGAGCGCGCGCGGCAGGTAGCCGCGAAACAGCATTTCTTCCGACGACGTCTGCAGGAAGGTGAGCAGCACGATCGGCACCATGAAGAGCAGCCAGGACGACAAGGCGATCGGCCCGCGCGCGATCTGCGGCTGCAGCCAATAGAGCAGGATCTCCGAGAACAGCGACGTGATCAGCACCGCGACCAGGCCCTTGACGAAATCGCCGCCGGCAATGCGGCGAGCGACGCCGAAAAGTGCCGAGAGCGGTTCGCCATGCACGAAGCGCATCGCCACCCACAGGCCGATCCAGATGCCGGCAAACGAGGTCAGCGCGCTCAGAATGCCGACCGGCGACCCCAGGAAATCCTGCATGTACTGCCCGGTCGACGGGCCGAGACGCCAGACGATATAGGCATAGGTGCCGGCAAAGAGCACAAGAGCCGTCGCGGTCATCCAGAAGGCGACGACAATCACCGTCCCGAAGAGCAGGCGGAGCAAATTGGTCTTTGCATTGGGCGAGCGCCGGTAACGCTCGAAGGCAGCACTTTCGATCGTCACGCGGGTCCCCTGCCGAATGCTTTCAAGCATATCGGTCTAGGCGATCGCAGTTACCACCCGATTACCGCGAGGCGGGCCGCCACGCGCCGCGAACGAAAACGGCCGCCATCGCTGGCGGCCGTCTTTGAGATGATCAAACGCAATCAGCGCATCACATAGACGATGCGGCGTGTGCCGGGATCGACCAGCGCCGGCTGGTTGTTCACATAGACATAACGGTAGCGGTAGTCAGGGATTTCGCGCAGTTCGACCGTGTCAGGCAGCGTGGCGCCGGTGACGACCTCGCCGTCGAGATAGACCGGATCGACGCGGTGGGCGGTGACATAGGTGCCGACCTCGGCCGGCGGTCTGCCGATCGACTCGATGGCGTCGGCATCGTCATTGGAGACGATGGCGCCTGTGTAATTGTCGTTGCCATAGACGTCGTCCGCCGGCGGCGCCACGACCGCGATGCCGGCATCAGCCGGGCGGCGGGTGACGATCACGCGGCTGCCGCTGAAGTCAGCGGTGACGTAATCCGAATAGACCCAGCCTTTTCCACCGGCTTCGGCGATGGTGCACCATTTGCTGTTTTCGATGCA
This sequence comes from Mesorhizobium sp., assembly GCA_019509685.1. The sequence continues at coordinate 3,813 of JAEKLU010000048.1, forward strand.
GCCGCTGAGCGTGGCCGACTGTCCGGCGGCGATCACACCGATGACCGGATATTGCGGACCGGGTCCGGCACGGACATTGAGGTCGGTCACCGCGGAAACCGCGGTTTCGGCAAGAGCCGCGCCCGACATGGCGAGCAGCGCGCCGGCGATCGCCGGCAACAATACGGGTTTCATGGTTTCTCTCCGTTTTAACGCTCCCTCGGGCTCGGAAACGAAACCACTGTCCATGCGTTCCGACTAAAGTGCCGCCGCCTGCTCACGAATTGTTCCAGGCTTTTTCGGCGTGCCGGTCAAAAGATCGTGCACGAAGGTCAATTTCTGCGCCGTCACCTCGGAAATGACAAAGGGGTAGAGGTCGGGCAGCCCCATGCATCGGTTGATCGAATTGGACGCCTCCGACAACACCAGCCAGCGCGCGAGGATCGTTCCGAACGGCTCCGGGGCGCGATCGGGATCGTCAGGCGCCGGTTGCAGGCGCCCGCCGGTATCGCCGCGCGGCAGGGCCTCGGCGTCCACCGTCTCCAGCCGTCCAAGCGAAAAGTTCAGCGCGTGCACCATCTCCAGCGTGTCGGTGATGTGCAGGTGGTGCGCCCAGGTCTCGGCCCAGTCTTCCCACGGATGCGACGTCGCATAGGCGGAGATCTGACGCCGCTGCCAGTCCGGTGGCGCGCCATTGGCATAATAGGCCTTCAGCGCCTGCTCATAGTCCGCTCCTTCGTCGCCGAAAAGGGCGCGGAAGGCCGAAAGGCGTTCGGGATCGTCGCGGATCAGCCGATCCCAGTAGTAATGGCCGAGCTCGTGGCGGAAATGGCCGAGCAAGGTGCGGTAGTTCTCGCCCATTTCCACACGCCGCCGTTCACGCTCGGCCGAATCCGCCTCGGCGACGTTGAGCGTGATCAGGCCGTTGTCATGCCCGGTCAGGATGCGCTCGCCGCCCGGGCCACCACCTATAGGGTCGGCGAGGAAGTCGAAGGCCAGCCCAATCTCGTCGCCGGCATTGGCCTTGGGCGCGACCGGCAGGCCGAAGGCAAGCAGCGAATAGATGGCGCGTTTCTTCGCCGCCTCGACGCGGATCCAGCGCCGGCGATTGCCGTCGATCGACAGGTCCGGGATCAGCTGATTGAGCACGCAGGCGCGGCAGAAGCTATGGTCCGGCTCGGCCCGCCAGTTGCAGGCACATTCGTCGGCGTTGGCGCATGCCAATACGCCATCGGCGCCGGAGAGCAGGAAACGCGCTTTGTCCGGGTCATAGAGCACCAGACTGGAGCAATTCAGGCACTGGGCGTTCTCGAAATAAAGACGGTGGCCGCAGTTTGGGCAGTCGAACAGTTTCATCGTGTTTTCAACATGCAGGGGACGGGCAATGAGCGGAGCCTCGTCCAAACGCCAGCCGGTGCCAAGCGTTCCGATGTTATTTCGCCACGGCGGGGCGGGCGCGAACCGGTCCAGGGCTCCGAATAGGCGTCAACGATCACAACATCGCCGTTTTTCATGAGGCAAGCCCGCCACAGTTAGCCCTTGATCGTAGGCAAATTGCCTGTCTTTCGCCAGTGTCGGGCGGTCTCCCCCGTGGGGGCGGTGACAACCAGACGTTTCGCTGGCAAATTCGCAACCGGGACGTGATTCAGGCAATCAGGAGAGAGCAGCATGGCATTTTTTGCCAAGGGAAGGATTTTCGCGGCCGCCATTGTGGCGACGCTGGCGCTGGCAACGGGCGCTGAAGCCGCCGCGAGCTGCGGCAAGAACGGCGCCGGCTTCGACGCCTGGAAGCAGGATTTTGCCGCCGAGGCCCAGGCCAACGGTGTCGGCCAGAGGGGCCTGTCGGCACTGGCGGGCGCCACCTACGCGACCAGGACGATCGCTGCCGACCGGGCGATCCACAAGGCCTTCAGCGGTTCGGTGGAAAGCTTCATGCAGCGCCGCGGCGCGTCCGCGATCATCTCCAGGGGCCGCGCGATGAAGAAGGCAAACGCGGCGATGTTCGCCAATATCGAGCGCACCTATGGCGTGCCGCCGGGCGTGCTCTTGGCCATCTGGGGCATGGAAACCGGCTTCGGCGCCTCGATGGGCAACCAGAACACGGTCTCGGCAATCGTGACGCTGGCCTATGACTGCCGCCGTCCGGACTATTTCAAACCGCATGCCATAGCGGCGCTGAAGCTGGTCGACAGCGGGGCGTTGAGCGCGTCGTCGGTCGGCGCCATGCATGGCGAGATCGGCCACACCCAGTTCCTGCCCGGAAACGTCATGAAATATGGCGTCGGCAGCAGAAACCTGCGCGACAGGAATACGGCGCTCGCTTCCACCGCCAACTACCTCAAGGCGCATGGCTGGCATGCCGGTGCGAGCTATGAGGCCAATATGGGCGCCATCGCCGGCTGGAATTCGGCAAGCGTCTACCAGCAGGCCATCGCGCGCATCGGCGAGGCCATCGACGCCAACTGATCAGGAGTTTCGTTCAACCAAAGCCCGGCTTCGCGCCGGGCTTTTTGTTGGCGTCAGCGCAAGAGGGCCGAGTGTCACCGCTTCGATGGGGTGCCGTGCGACCCGACGAAGGTCATTTGCCTTTTATGATCTTCCAGACCTCCGTGGGCTGGCTGAGTTGAAGCCTGTTTATGTCGGAGAGAGTAAGTCGGCCGCTGAGTGCCGCATTCAGCAAACGCTGACAAAACAGCGCGGGCATGCGTTCCATGGAAACACCCATAAACGAAGCAAGTTCATGCTTGGCAGAGATATCGGTCAGCTTCATTCGGTTGAGACAACCTGCCAATGCCGCCTTGGGATCCTTTATCGCGGTCGCTTGACCGCTCTCGCAGCTCATCACTACGGCGATCATCACCGACGTCGCCAAAAGACCTAACCTCATTGCCCACCCCTCACAAGCTTAGGGAGGGACGTTAGAGCAGCTGGACAAAAGGTCAATTGGTTACGGTTCGTCGAACAACCGCTCGACGTTGCAGTAGTTGACAGTACAGAAAACCCAGTGGCAGACGGGGTTTCCGCTTGATCAATTCTTGCGATTGCGCGCGGCGAGTGTCCGCAGCCGCAGGCCATTAAGCCGAATGAAGCCCTCTGCGTCGTAGTGGTCATAAGCGCCGCGATCGTCCTCGAAGGTGACCAGCGCATCGGAATAAAGCGTCTTCTTCGACTTGCGGCCGGTGACGATGACATTGCCCTTGTAGAGCTTCAGCCGCACCGTGCCTTCGACGTCGTCCTGGCTCTTGTCGATCATCGCCTGCAGCATCACACGCTCGGGCGAGAACCAGAAGCCGTTGTAGATGAGTTCGGCATAGCGCGGCATGAACTCGTCCTTGAGGTGGGCAGCACCCCGGTCGAGCGTGATCGATTCGATCGCGCGATGGGCGACGATCAGGATCGCGCCGCCGGGCGTTTCGTAAACGCCGCGCGACTTCATGCCGACGAAACGGTTCTCGACCAGGTCGAGGCGACCGATGCCATTGTCGCGGCCGAGGTCGTTGAGCGCGGCCAGCATGGTGGCCGGCGACAGCTTCTTGCCGTTCAGCGCTACGGGATCGCCCTTCACGAACTCGATCTCGATCTCGGTGACCTTGTCCGGCGCGTCCATCGGCGAGACGGTGCGCTGGTGGACGAATTCCGGCGGCTCGTTCCACGGATCCTCGAGCACCTTGCCCTCGGAGGAGGAGTGCAGAAGATTGGCGTCGACCGAGAACGGCGCTTCGCCGCGTTTGTCCTTGGCCACGGGGATCTGGTGCTGCTCGGCGAAGTTGATCAGGTCGGTGCGCGACTTGAACGACCAGTCGCGCCACGGCGCGATGACCTTGATGTCGGGGTTCAGCGCATAAGCCGAAAGCTCGAAGCGGACCTGGTCGTTGCCCTTGCCGGTGGCGCCATGGGCAATGGCGTCGGCGCCGGTTTCCTTGGCGATCTCGACCAGATGCTTGGAGATCAGCGGCCGGGCGATCGAGGTGCCGAGCAGATAGGTGCCTTCATAGACGGTGTTGGCGCGAAACATCGGGAAGACGAAGTCGGCGACGAATTCCTCGCGCACATCTACAATGCGGATGTCCTTGATGCCCATCATCTCGGCCTTCTTGCGCGCCGGCTCCAATTCGCCGCCCTGGCCGAGATCGGCGGTGAAGGTGACGACTTCGGCGCCGAGCTCAGTCTGCAGCCATTTCAGGATGATGGAGGTGTCGAGGCCGCCGGAATAGGCGAGCACGACTTTCTTGACGTTCTGGATCTTGGACATCTTTGGCGGTTCCGCGGGGAAAGTTTCGCCGGCGAGGTATCACG
>JAEKLU010000049.1 GCA_019509685.1 Mesorhizobium sp.
CGTCATCCTAGGGTGGAGCAGTCGCGAAGCGACGTCGCGGAAACCCTAGGATCCATTCCGTGACCTGGCGGCCGTGCTCCAGCGGTTGAGAATATCCGGCCGCGCACCGCAGGCGTTAATCACCGTAACGTCTTGATCCGTTTTCGTTTTTCGATCGACGTCACGGAATGGATCCTCGGGTCTGCGCGCGTCGCTTCGCTCCTTGCTTCGCCCTTGGATGACGACCGCACAGGCGGCTGTACCCAACCATCGACGTCGTCGCTATGAGCCCTCGCCAACTGTCACCATCTGTCACCAACCATACGCGTACGTCGATTTCGTGTTGACTCCCCACCGCTTTCATTTTACGACTGACGAAAATTGAAATTCGTCACTCATCAAACGAAAGCACCATGTCCGAAGCCGCCAGCATAACGGCCGATCCCACCAGGCAAGAGAATGTGACGCGCATTCTCGACTGCGCCGAGCGGCTGTTCCGGCACTACGGCTACGGCAAGACCAACGTTGCCGACATCGCCCGCGAACTCGGCATGTCGCCCGCCAACATCTATCGCTTTTTCGCATCCAAGGTCGAAATCCACCAAGCCGTCTGCGGCCGCATGCTCGGCGCGAGCTACAACATGGCCTACGAGATCTCGCGGCTTCCGATCAGTGCCGAGGAGCGGCTGCGCCGTTACGTGCATGCCCAATACAAGATGACGCTGGAAGTCCTGCTCGACGACCAGAAGGTCCACGAAATGGTTATCGTCGCGCTTGAGCGCGACTGGGCCGTCATCGACAAGCATGTCGACAGCATCCATGACATCTTCGCCGAGATCATCCGCGAGGGCATCGAAGCGGGCGAATTCCGCAAACAGGATCCTGTGACGGCCTCGCGCTGCTTCGGCGCCGCTACTGTCATTCTCTGCCATCCCCAGATGGTGGCGCAGTGCCTTGCCAAGACCAACAGGGCAACGACCGACGACCTTATCGACTACGCCATCAGGGCCTTGAAATAGAAGCTGTCGGCCGGATGCCGGTTGACGATCATCTCCAGTTCGGGAGTGCTAAGGTGTCTTTGTCCAGTTCCATCATCCGCAAGCTGCCAGCCGCGGGCCTTATCGTCGCCGCGCTCGCGCTTGCCGCCTGCAGCCAGGAGAAGGCCGCACCGGTCGCGGAAATTATCCGTCCGGTGAAAGTGGTCGAGATCGGCGAGGCGCAGACCACCCGTCAGCTCGACTATTCCGGGTCGGTGCGCGCCCGGGTCGAAATGAATCTCGGCTTCCGCGTCGCCGGCAAGGTCACCGAGCGTCTCGTCGATATCGGCCAGCATGTGAATGCCGGCGATGTGCTCGCCCGCATCGACCCCACCGACTACGCGCTGTCGGTGAAAAGCGCGCAGGCCAGCCTCGATGCCGCTGAGCGCCAGGTCGAAATCGTCGACATCGCCAAGAAGCGCGCCGAGCAGCTCTACGCCAAGAATTTCGCGCCTAAGTCGCAGCTCGATCAGGCGACGCTGACCTACGATCAGGCGGTGGCGACGCGCGATGCCGCCCGCTCGACGCTCTCCCAGGCGCAGAACCAGGTCCAATACGCGGATCTCAAGGCCACCAAGGACGGCATCGTCACCACCGTCGCCGCCGATGTCGGCCAGGTCGTGGCCGCCGGCACGCCGGTGATGACGGTTGCCGTCGACGGCGAGAAGGAAGTGCTGATCGCCGTGCCGGAAATGGATATCGCCGGCTTCCGTCCCGGCAAGGAAGTCAAGGCCAGCTTCTGGTCGGATGACGCGCTCACGCTTGCCGGCAAGGTCCGCGAGGTAGCGGGCAGCGCCGACGCGCAGTCGCGTACCTTCGCGGTTCGGGTTTCGCTGCCCAGCGATCCGCGCGTGCTGCTTGGCATGACCGCCAATGTCGCGGCGACGGTCGGCAGCAAGGCGCAGCTGGTGTCGGTCCCGCTGACCGCAATGGCGCAGAAGGATGGCAAGCAGATCGTCTGGACCGTCGACCGCGCCTCAGACACGGTCCATCCGCGTGCGATCAAGGTGGCAAACTTCACCGCCGACGGCGTCGCCGTGGCCGACGGCCTGAAACAGGGCGACGTCGTGGTCGCCGCCGGTACGCAGTTCATGACCGAGAACCTGAAGGTCAAGCTTTCCAGCGACGTTGAGCAGTCCGCCTCGGCGGAGGACGATGTCGCCACGACCAGTAGCCTGCACTAACCAGGCGCAGCAGACGCCGTTCCCGCTCCCGCGGCGTCAAGCCGCGAGCCGGGGAAGGCATGGGTTCCGGGCGGCGGACGCCCGACCGTGAGATGCCGGCATGTTGGCTCCCCCGCAGCAGTGCCGCGTCCCACGCGATTTGCGATCTCTCTCCGCTTGAGGGGTCTCGTCGCCCGGAAGCCCGACCGAGAATTCATGGAACAGCATGGCAAGCCTGCCTTGCCGGCCAATTGGACTGGACTTGCGCCATGACCACGACAAACGACAGTAGCGCCGAGAAGCGCCCCTTCAACCTTTCGCGCTGGGCGATCGGGCATCCGAGCATCGCCCGCTTCCTGTTCGGGCTGATCATCCTGGCCGGCGCGCTCGGCCTGATGCGCATGGGCCAGAAGGAAGATCCCGATTTCACCTTCCGCGTCATGGTGGTGCAGGCGATTTGGCCGGGCGCCTCGATCAAGGACATGGAAGACCAGGTCGTCAACAAGATCGAGCGCAAGCTGCAGGAAACGCCGCATCTCGATTTCGTGCGCTCCTATACCCGCGCCGGCAGCGCCATCATCACGCTCCAGGTCAAGGGCGACACCGATGCCGCGGAGGTGAAGGATGCCTTCTACCAGGTGCGCAAGAAGGTCGGCGACATTTCAGGCGACTTGCCGCAGGGCCTGCTCGGTCCCTATTTCAATGACGAGTTCGGCGACACCTTCATCACGCTGCATTCGATCAGCGGCGACGGCTTCACCTATCCGGAACTGAAGAAATTCGCCATCCAGGCGCGCGACATGCTGTTGACGACGCCGGGCGTCGAGAAGGCCGTCATCATCGGCGACCAGCCCGAGAAGATCTATATCGACGTCTCGTCCAAGGCGCTCGCCGAACGCGGCCTGACGATGGTCGACCTGCAGAACGCCATCAAGGGCCAGAACAATGTCGATCCGGCGGGTTCGGTCGACACCGGCCTGCGTTCGGTTCGCATCTCGGTCGAGGGCGACGTCACCAAGGCCGCCGATATCCGCGAGTTGCGCCTGCGTTCCGGCAGCCAGGTGACGCGTCTCGGCGACATCGCCACCGTCTCTTCCGGCCTCCAGGATCCTTACGACAGCAAATACCTCTTCAACGGCCATGAGAGCGTTCAGCTCGGCGTCGTCATGGCCAAGGGTTTCAACGTCAAGGATGTCGGCAAGGATGTGGAGGCGACCTACCAGCGTTTCGAGTCGGAGCTGCCTTATGGCGTGTCGGTCGACCAGATCTCCGACCAGCCCCAGGTCGTCAAGGACGCGGTGAGCGAATTCATGGAGGCGCTCGGCGAAGCGCTGCTCATCGTGCTTGCCGTCTCGCTGCTGTCGATCGGCTGGCGCTCCGGCCTGGTCATCGCCATCGCGATCCCGCTGGTCTTGGCCGCCACCTTCGCCATCATGTATGAGATCGGCATCGACCTGCAGCGCATCTCGCTCGGCGCGCTGATCATCGCGCTCGGTCTCCTGGTCGACGACGCCATGATCGTCGTCGAGATGATGGAGCGGAAGCTCGAGGAAGGGCTGGTCAAGATCGAGGCGGCGAGCTTCGCCTACACCTCGACCGCTTTCCCGATGCTCACCGGCACGCTGATCACCACCGCCGGCTTCATCCCGGTCGGCTTCGCCGCGTCGACCGCCGGCGAATATGTGCGCACCCTGTTTTATGTCGTCGGCATCGCGCTCATCGTATCCTGGTTCGTCGCGGTCTATTTCACGCCGTGGCTCGGCTACATGATCCTGAAGCAGCGCAAGCATGCCGGCAGCCATCACGATGTCTTCGACACCGGCTTCTACCGCCGGCTGCGCGCCACGGTCACCTGGGCCGTGCGCCACCGCATCATCGTGCTGGTGATGACGCTGGTCACCTTCGCCACCAGCCTGTGGGCCTTCCAGTTCATCCCGCAGAATTTCTTCCCGCAATCCTCGCGCCCCGAAATCCTGGTCGATCTCTGGCTGCCGGAAGGCACCTCGATCAAGGAAGTCGAAAAGCAGGCCAAGGCGTTCGAAGGCCGGATGATGGACGATCCCGACAAGCGCTTCATCGCCACCTATATCGGCGAGGGCGCGCCGCGCTTCTTCCTGCCGCTCGACCAGCAGCTCCGCAACCCGAACTTCGCCCAGCTCCTCGTCATGGCCAAGGACGAGCCGGCGCGCGAGCGGTTGATCGTCAAGATGCGCCGGATTCTGGCCGATGATTTCCCCTCGATCCGCGGCAAGGTCGACCGCCTGTTCCTCGGCCCGCCGACCGGCTGGCCGGTGCAGATGCGTATCATGGGCCCGGACCGCCAGGAGGTTCGCCGCATCGCCGATGAGGTGAAGGCGAAGTTCCAGGCCAACCCGCTGCTCGGCGCCATCCATGACGACTGGCTGGAGCCGGTGCCGGCGATGAAGCTGGTGATAGACCAGGACCGTGCCCGTGCATTGGGCGTCACCTCGCAGCGCATCCGCCAGATGCTGCAGGCCACCATGTCCGGCGCGCCGCTCGACGATTTCCGCGACGGCGAGGAGACGGTCTCGATCGTCGCCCGCGAACCGGCGGCGACCCGCAAGCTGCTGTCCTCGGTCGACTCCGTCTACATCCCGACCGACTTCGGCGGCTCGGTGCCGCTGTCGCAGGTGGCCAAGGTCGTGCCTGTCATGGAGCAGGGCATCGAGTGGCGGCGCGACCGCCTGCCGACCATCTCGGTGCGCGCCACGCTGCCGGACGGCGTGCAGTCGAACGACGTCGTCACCAAGATGTACAACGACATGAAGGACCTGCGCGCCGGCCTGCCTGCAGGATACAATATCGAGATCCAGGGCGGCGCCGAGGACTCGGCCGAAAGCCAGGCCTCGATCGCGGCCAAGGCGCCGATCATGCTCGCCATCATCGTCGTGCTGCTGATGATCCAGCTGCAGCATTTCGGCAAGGCCATGCTGGTGCTCGCCACCGGCCCGCTTGGCATCATCGGCGCCGCTGCGGCGCTGCTGATCAGCGGCGCGCCGTTCGGCTTCGTCGCCATCCTCGGCGTCATCGCGCTGCTCGGCATCATCATGCGCAACTCGATCATCCTGGTCGATCAGATCGACCAGGACATCGCGGCGGGCATGGACCGCTCGGAGGCGATCGTTGGCGCCGCCGTGCGCCGTTTCCGGCCGATCATGCTCACGGCGCTGACCGCCGTGCTGGCGCTGATCCCGATCTCGCGCGCCGTCTTCTGGGGGCCATTGGCCTACGCCATGATGGGCGGTATTCTCGTCGCCACCGTGCTCACCATCCTGGTGCTGCCGGCCGGCTACGCGCTGTTCTTCGGCCGCGAGAAGAAGAAGGTGAAGATCGACGAACAGACGCCGGAGCCAGAGAACGTCGAAGGCACTGAACGGCCGCAGCTGGCGCTGGCCGCCGAATAGGAACTGAAACAACAGGTGGCAACCTGAAATCATCCGCCATTGGTGAAAGCCGGTGGCGGATGATCCGCATCAGAGGGCCGGGTGAAAAATGCTCCTCGCGGCTGCTCCGGCAAAACAGAATTCCTTTTCACGAACTTGATGCAGGCCGATCCTGCACCGATATCGGAGCGGCTACGCTCGTCATCGCTGGATCATTTCCCATGGCAGAAAATCGGCAATTGCGACTTGGCGCCTTCATGCGTCCCGTCAGTCTTCACACCGGCGCCTGGCGCTATCCGGGCGCCTATCCCGACGCCAATTTCAATTTCGCGCATCTGAAGCGTTTCGCGCAGACGCTTGAAGCGGCGAAATTCGACGCCTTCTTCATGGCCGATCACCTGGCCGTGCTCAACATGCCGATCGAGGCGCTGCGGCGCAGCCATACGGTAACGTCGTTCGAGCCGTTCACGCTGTTGTCGGCGCTGGCCGCGGTCACCGACCATATCGGCCTGGTCGCCACCGCATCGACCACGTTTGACGCGCCCTATCACATCGCCCGGCGCTTCGCCTCGCTCGACCATATCAGCGGCGGCCGCGCCGGCTGGAACATCGTGACGACATCCAATCCCGACGCCGCGTTGAATTTCGGTCTCGATGAGCATGTCGAGCATGACGAGCGCTACCACAACGCGCGCGAATTCTACGATGTGGTCACCGGCCTGTGGGACAGTTTTGCCGACGATGCCTTCATCCGCGATGCCGAAAGCGGGCTCTATTTCGACCCCGAGAAACTGCATGTGCTGGCCCACAAGGGCGAGCATCTCTCCGTGCGCGGCCCGCTCAACATCGCGCGTCCTGTCCAGGGCTGGCCGGTTATCGTCCAGGCCGGCGCGTCGGATGCGGGACGGCAACTGGCCGCCGAAACGGCCGAGGTGATCTTCGCCGCCCACAGCGATCTCGCGGCCGGACAGCGTTTCTTTGCCGATGTCAAAGGCCGGGCGCAGAAACTCGGCCGCGACCGTGACGACATCAAGATCCTGCCTGGCGCATTCGTCATCGTCGGCGACAGCGTCGAGGAAGCACGGGCCAAGCGGGCGACGCTGGACAGCCTGGTCTATTACGAGAGCGGCATTGCCTCGCTGTCGATTGCGCTTGGACATGACGCGTCGGCCTTCGATCCCGATGCCGCCCTGCCGGACATACCCGAGACCAATGCCTCGAAGAGCAGTCGCGAGCGCGTCATCGAACTGGCCCGCAAGGAAAATCTGACGGTGCGCCAGTTGGCGCAACGTCTCGGTGGCTATGCCGGCCTTGCGTTTGTCGGCACACCGCAAACCATCGCCGACGAGATGGAGGAATGGCTGCTCGCGGAAGGCTCCGACGGCTTCAACGTCATGTTCCCCTATCTTCCGGCCGGCCTGGACGATTTCGCCGAGAAAGTGGTGCCGGAACTGCAGCGACGCGGCCTCTTCCGCCGCGAATACGAAGGAACGACCCTGCGCGAGAATCTCGGCCTCAAACGGCCGCCGAACCGCTTCTTCGAAGGCGCGCAAGCGACCATTCGCAAGGCCGGCTGACGGTCGGTACCAGAGCCGCAAAACAAACGGGCGCGCCAAAGCGCGCCCGTCGGCGTTCAGGCCATGCCCGTCAGATGACGAAGTACCAGTTGGCCAGCAGCATCACCACCACGCCGGCGACCAATGTCAGGTAGGGCAGCATGCCGGCTTTCTTGACCGAGAGGTCGGCTCCCGACATGCCGAGATCGGCGAGCATATGGTCGGGGAACTTGCCCTTGTCCTGGATGTAGTGCCGGAAGCAGAACACCGGGATGATCAGGGCCGCGGTGATGAGCCCTGCCCACAGCGCCATCGGGTTCCACACCTTGGCGCCGGCGCCCATGAAGATCGCATTGACATAGGCGAAGATCGCCCCGATCCCCAGCAGCCAGCTCGGTGCCTTCCACGGCCGGTTGATATGGCCGTTGTCGATGCGATGGATCCAGCCGGCGTTGAGGTTGAGGAAGTTGAAGATGATGTAGCCGCAGTTCGACACGGCGAGGATGAAGAAGAAGCTCGTCGCGTCGGCCGAGGCGATGGCCAGTACGGCCAGGTTGAAGCAGAGATCGGTCCACATCGCCCGCGTCGGCGCGCCATGTTCGTTGACGTGGCTGAGATAGCGCGGCAGCCAGCCGTCGACCGAGCCCTGATAGAGCGTGCGCGAGGAGCCGGCCATCGCCGTCATGATGCACAGCACCAGCGCCAGGATCATCAGCATCACCAGCAGGCTGTTGATCAGTGCCCCGCCGCCGACCATGCCGGCCAGCGCGTCGGCAACGCCCGAGCCGTCGACGATCGGCGTTGCCAGCATGCCGTTCAGGCCGAGCACGCCCTGGAAGGTGAAGGGCACCAGGATGAACAGGAGCAAGCAAAGCAGGCCGGAATAGAAGATGGCCTTGAAGGTATCGGTGCCGGGGTTC
>JAEKLU010000050.1 GCA_019509685.1 Mesorhizobium sp.
ACAGGGAAGGCAGTAGGCAGTAGGGAATAGGCAGTAGACCGCCCGACGCAGACGTTTTCCATCTTCTACTGCCTACTGCCTACTGCCTACTGCCCAATTCCTGCGAGCGAAGCGAGCGCCCATGCCTTACGACCAGAAGAAGATCGTCGAAGCGATCCGTGCCTTCGAGCGCGGCGAGATCGTCGTCGTCATGGATGATGACGGGCGCGAGAACGAGGGCGACCTGATCGTCGCCGCCGTCCATTGCACGCCCGAAAAGATGGCCTTCATCATCCGCCACACCTCCGGCATCGTCTGCACGCCGATGCCGCGCGAGGAGGCGAAGCGGCTGAACCTGTCGCCGATGGTCGCCGACAATGATTCAGCACACACCACCGCCTTCACCGTCAGCGTCGATTTCAAGCATGGGACGACAACCGGCATTTCGGCCGAGGACCGCACACTGACCGTGCGCAATCTTGCCAACGGCAATGTCGGCGGGTCTGATTTCGTGCGGCCCGGCCACATCTTCCCGCTGATCGCGCGCGAAGGCGGGGTGCTGATGCGCTCGGGCCATACGGAAGCCGCTGTCGACCTGTGCAAGCTGGCCGGCTTGCCGCCGATTGGCGTGATTTCGGAACTGGTCAATGACGACGGCACCGTCAAGCGCGGTCCTCAGGTCGCAAGCTTTGCCGAAGAACATAGGTTGAAGCAGGTTTCGGTCGCCGACCTCATCGCCTATCGGCAGCGCAAGGAAACGCTGGTCGAGCGCGTCGCCTGTTCCGAAATCGACACGCTGGGCGGCAAGGCGCAGGTCTTCACCTACACGCTGCCCTGGGATTCCATGCATCACGTCGCCGTCGTCTTCGGCGATATCAGAGACGGCGAGGACGTGCCGGTGCGGCTGCATTCAGAAGATGTCGTCACCGATGTTTTCGGCACCAGCCACCGCCTCGACGGCATCATGAAGGCGATGGGCGAGCGCAAGCGCGGCGTCATCGTCTATCTGCGCGAAGGCTCGGTCGGCGTTGCCCACCAGGAGCGCAAGCGGCCGCAGAGCGGCGACCGCGAGGATCACGAGGAAGCCCGCCGCCGCGAGAACGAATGGCGCGAAATCGGCCTCGGCGCGCAGATCCTGAAGGATCTCGGCATTTCCTCGATCAACCTGATCGCCTCGCGCGAGCGCCACTATATCGGCCTCGAAGGGTTTGGCATCCACATCGCCAAGACCGAGATTATTTAGCCACCTGGGGGCGTTGGGATGAGCTTCAAGGCGTATCTCAACTGCTTTGAAGATGGCGAGGAAAGCTATTTTCCCACCTCAATCGTCGAGGATGCCTTCGCGCCGTTCATCACCGAGCGTGAAGCTGAATTCTCGCGCTGGGGCGTCACCTATGACGATGCGTCGTCGGCCGACCTCTATCTCAATCTGCACTCCGGTGACGCTTCACGATGTTCCGGCTTCACAGTCGCGCGACCACCAGACGATCCGCGCTTCTACGAGGCGTTGTGGAAAATCCTTCGCGATACCAGTTCGGTCGTTTATTGCGCCGGGGAATGCCCGCCGCCGGTCGGGCGGGCTGAAACCATACCGCATCTGAACCCGGATATGGTCGAGTCCCTAGGAAGTCCTGTTGTCGTTCTCGATGGGATCGAGATCCGCAATAGGCTTGGACAGTCGTAGAGAAAGAACCAGACCCTTTCGAGAAACTGCGTCCGGTCCGCGTTCCGAACCGGACGCTTGTGCGTTTATTCCGCAGGAACGACTGCGCCGTCGCATTCATCCAGATCACATGTGTGGGTGGCTAGGCTGCGCTGGCCAATCAACACCGTGAGCAACGCGATAAACCCGGCGGCCGCTGAGACCCAGAACCCGTTCCGGGCGCCGAATTCATCCACCACCGCGCCGGCGGCAAACGAGCCCAGCGCCATGCCGATGCCGATCCCGGTCATCACCCAGGTGATCCCCTCGTTCAGTATCGCTTCGGGCACATGCCGCTCGATCAGGCCAAAGGCGGTGATGAAGGTCGGCGAAATCGCCACGCCGCTGATGAACACCGTCAGCGCCAAGAGCGGCACCGTGCCGGCGGTGAGTGGCAGCAGCGTGCCGAGCGCGACGAGGCCGACCGCGATGGCCAGCTGGCGCCGCAGCGGTGCTTTCAGGTTGAGGGCGCCGACGACGAGGCCGAGCACGAACGATCCGAGCGCATAAACGCCAATGACAAGGCTGGCGGCACCAGGCTGGCCGAGCTCCTTGGTGATCGCCACCGTGCTCACTTCCGTCGTCGCGAAGGTCGCGCCGATGAAGATCAGGGCGAAGGTGATGATCTGCACCGGCCGCAGGCGTATTGCCGAGCCGCTCGAGCCATGGTCTATCCGTCGCACTTGCGGTTCGGTCGAACGCTGCAGGATGAAGGCTGTGGAGCCAAGGGCGAGGAACAGCGTGCTGACCAGGACACCTGCTTCCGGGAACAACGTGGCACTCAACCCCACCGACAGCGATGCGCCGGCAATATAGACCAGCTCGTCGGCCGCCGACTCGAAGGCGAAGGCCGTGTTCATCTCCGGCCGGCCGCGGAAAATCTCGGTCCAGCGTGCGCGCACCATGGCCGGCATGCTAGGCATGGTGGCGGCTGCCAGCGCCGATACGAACAGCGTCCACACCGGCCAGTCCTGATTGGCCGCCGCGGTCAGGATCGTAAAGGCAAGCACGGTAACGATGGTGGTGGGAACCACGATCTGTGTCTGGCCGAGGCGGTCGACCAGCCTTGAGATCTGCGGCGCCACGAAAGCGTTGCTCAGCGTGAAGGTCGCCGCGACGGCGCCCGCCAGCCAGTATTCGCCGCGTGTTTGGGAGAGCATGGCTACGATGCCGATCGGCGCCATGGCGATCGGCAGCCGCGCCACGAACGCCGCCGCGGCAAAGCCTTTCGTGCCGGGAGCCCGAAAGATGTCCGCATAAGGGTTTCGCATGGTCCAGCTCCTCGACAAGGGTGAATAGCGCAATTACATACGCTGCGTATGAATGTCAGATAGTTCATACGTCACGTATGTCAATTGGCGTACGCAACGTATGTGAGTAGGGCCAGGGCATGCACAGACCGCGCAAGGAGATGATCGCCGAGACACGCGCCAAGCTGATCGCGGCCGCGCGCCATGCCTTCGGCACGATCGGCTATGCCGAGGCCTCGATGGATGATTTCACTGCCTCGGCCGGCCTCACGCGCGGCGCGCTCTACCATCATTTCGGCGACAAGAAGGGCCTGCTGCAGGCGGTCATCGCCGAGATCGACGGCGAAATGGCTGTGCGGGTCAACGAGGTGGCCGCGAGGGCGCCGACCCGCTGGCAGTGCTTCGTCGACGAATGCACAACCTATATCGAAATGGCGCTGGAGCCGGAAATCCAGCGCATCATGTTCCGCGACGGCCCGGCCGTGCTTGGCGACCCAGCGCAATGGCCGAACGCCAATGCCTGCACGGCTTCAATGACCGATCACCTGACCGCGCTGCAGGCGGAGGGAGTGGTCGTTGCCGACCTCGACCCGGAGACGGCGGCGCGGCTGATCAACGGCGCCAGCAGCCAGGCCGCGCAGCGCATCGCCAATTCGAAGGATCCGGAGGCGACGTCCAAGAAAGCAATTGCGGCTTTTCAGCAGTTGCTTAAAGGCTTGCTCGAAAAATCTTAGGCGGTCCGTGGACTTGTTCACCGGTTTCACTGGCATAAAGGTTGCCGGCGATTGACTTTCGCCGGCGCCGGCGCATGTTCTCCCGCCATCTCTTAGGGTGTGGAGAGTCGGGGCCATGTGGGATTTCAGCATCGGCCGGTCGGTGTCCATCATGATGCGGACATGGCCGTTCATCGTCTTTCGCATGATCGTTTATTTCGGCATCACGATTGCCTACATCATGGCGACCGGCACGGGCGCCAGCGTCGGCTATGGCGTCGGCCACATTTCCACCGATCCTGACGGTCCGGCGTCGTTTGCGCTGTGGGGCGGCATTGTCGGCTTCGGCATCGTCTCGATCGCCGTCTACTGGATCCGCGAATACATCCTCTATGTGCTCAAGGCCGGCCACATCGCCGTCATGGTCCACCTGATCGACGGCCACGACGTTCCCGACGGGCAGGGCCAGATCGCCTACGCGAAGGAAGTGGTGACCCAGCGTTTTGCCGAGGCCAACATCCTTTTCGTCGTCGACCAGCTGGTCAAGGGCGCCATCCGCGCCATCACCGGCCTGATCGGCGGCATCGCCGCCTTCCTGCCCATTCCGGGCCTGAGCGGCCTGGTCAGCTTCATCAACACCATCATCCGTCTGTCGCTGACCTATGTCGATGAGATCATCCTCGGCTACAACATCCGCATCAATTCGAACTCGCCTTTCGAGACGGCGCGGCAAGGTGTCGTGCTTTACGCGCAGAACGGCAAGCACATGGTCAAGAATGCCGTCTGGCTGGCGGTGATCATGTGGGGCGTGTCCTTCGTCATCTTCCTGTTGATGCTGGCGCCGGCGGCCGCGATCCTCTGGGTGATGCCGGGGCAGCTTGCCGGCTGGGCCTTCGTGCTAGCCATCGTCTTTGCCTGGGCCTTCAAGGCGGCGTTCATCGAGCCGTTTGCCATTGCCTCGCTGATGCAGGTCTACTTCGAGGCGATCGAGGGCCAGACCCCCAATCCGGAATGGGATCGGCACCTGGCCGAGGCATCGTCGAAATTCCGCGAATTGCGCGACAAGGCACTCGGCTCCTTCGGCGGGAACTCACGCTGGGATACGCCCCGGGCCGCTTGATCAGCTCTTTGGAGCGCCGCCAAGTCTTGCAATCGCCGATTTGAGCGGCGCCTCGCCGGCGCCGCGAAACGTTTCGCTCATCACGAGTTCCGGCAAGGCCAGGCGCTTGCCCCACCCATGCGTTTCGAGATCCGGTCTCGGTGCGAATTCCGAGACGCGGCCGACGCAGAGATAAGCGATCGGCGTGACATGTTCGGGGATCGACAGAAGCTGCTTCAGCGCCTCCGTCTCGATGATGCTGACCCAGCCGACGCCGACACCTTCCGCGCGCGCCGCCAGCCAGAAATTCTGTACGGCGCAGACGGTGCTGTAGAGGTCCATCTCCGGATTGTGCCAGCGCCCTAACGGCGAGTCCTTCGAGCGCTGCCGGTCGCAGGTGATGCACAGATTGAGCGCGCTCTCACAGATGCCTTCGAGTTTCAGCTTGCGGTAGAGCGCCTGCCGCTCCGCCTCGATCGCCGGCAGTTCCTGTTCGCGCGCGGCAAGGAAAAGATCGCACACCTGTCGCCGTCTGGTCGCGTCGCGGATGACGATGAAATTCCACGGCTGCATGTAGCCTACCGATGGCGCATGGTGGGCGGCGGTGAGCAGCCGCGCCAGCACGCCATCGTCGAGATCGTCGCTAACGAAATGGCTGCGCACGTCACGCCTGGTGAACATCGCCCGGTAGACAGCGTCGCGCGCCAATTGGTCAAAGTCATCGCCGCCGATGGCGGGCGCAAGTGCTTGCATCGCTTTTCCCCTGCGATAAGCAGCCCCCGCCTGACCAAGCGGGTGACCATGTCTGCCAGGCCGGTCTTCTGGCTCGGGATCGACCCGCGTCCGGCGCCTTCCCGTCAAAGACAGTGGCGTTTGCCGGCGCGGTCCCCCTCACAGCGTTGGGCACGCCACGGAATGAAACCGTGTTCCCGATTCTCCCGCGTCGCGGGCACCAGGCAGCAATGCGACCTTAGCGTGAAGCTTGGCATTCGCCAATGCCGTCGGCGACACGGCGAGGCGCGATTGTCCCCAGCCATTCGGCATTCAAACATGGCCATCGCGGCCTTGGGCCCTTAGATTAGGGGCATGGCCACACGTCTCTACACGCATCCGATCTTTCTCGAACACATCACGCCGCCCGGCCACCCCGAGCGTCCCGACCGTCTGCGCGCCATCGAGCGCGTGCTGGACGACGAGGCGTTTTCGGCGCTCGACCGCGTCGAGGCGCCGGAAGGCGACGAGGCGACGATCCTTTACGCGCATCCCGAGGATCACGTTGAGCGTGTCCGCGCCGCGATCCCCGAGAGCGGCATCGCCCCGATCGACGCCGATACCAGCGCCAGCCCGAAGAGCTGGCAGGCCGCGGTGACGGCGATCGGCGCCGCCAACGCGGCTGTCGACGATGTCTTCGAGGGCCGCGCGGCAAACGTCTTCGTTGCCGCCCGCCCGCCCGGCCATCATGCCGAAAAGGCCACGGCGATGGGCTTTTGCCTGTTCAACACGGCGGCCATCGCCGCGCGCTATGCGCAGAAGAAGCATCAGGCCGAGCGCGTCGCCATCGTCGACTGGGACGTCCACCACGGCAACGGCACGCAGGACATCTTCTGGGACGATCCGTCGGTGCTCTATTGCTCGACGCATCAGATGCCGCTTTATCCGGGCACCGGCGCCAGGAGCGAGACCGGCGCCGGCAACATCGTCAACGCGCCGCTGGCGCCACAGACCGGCAGCGATTTGTTCCGCGACGCCTTCCTGTCGCGCGTGCTGCCCTCGATCGACGCCTTTGCGCCGGATCTGATCATCATTTCCGCCGGTTTCGATGCGCACCATCGTGACCCGCTGGCCGAGATCAACCTGACCGAGGACGATTTCGACTGGGCGACCGGACAGTTGATGGAACGCGCCGGCCGCCACAGCGGCAACCGGCTCGTCAGCCTGCTCGAAGGCGGCTACGATCTGCAAGGACTGGCATTTTCAGTCGCTGCCCATGTCGGGCGGCTGATGAAGGGATAAGGTATGGCTGTCGAAGGCAATGAGGACGTCAAGGCGATGAGCTTCGAACAGGCGCTCGACGCGCTTGAGAAGATCGTCGATGATCTGGAGCGCGGCGACGTTCCGCTCGACCAGTCGATCAAGATCTACGAGCGCGGCGAGGCGCTGAAGGCCCATTGCGACCGGTTGCTGAAGGCCGCCGAGGACAAGGTCGAGAAGATCAGGCTGTCGCGCGACGGCAAGCCGGTAGGAACCGAGCCGCTCGACGCTGAGTAGGCGAAACAGATGGGGCAGAGAAAGCAGGTAAGGAGTTCAAGCTATGTGCCGCAACATCAAGACCCTGGCCAATTTCGAACCGCCGGCGACCAATGACGAAGTGCATGACGCCGCACTGCAGTTCGTGCGCAAGCTGAGCGGGTCGACCAAACCCTCAAAACGCAACGAGCACGCCTTCCATCATGCCGTCGAGGCGATCGCGGCCGTTGCTCGCGAATTGCTCGATTCGCTCGAGACCAACCAGGAACCACGCAACCGCGAGGAAGAGGCGGCCAAGGCGAAAGCCAGGTCGGCGCTGCGCTTCGCCTGAGAGGTCGATATGAGCTTTTTTCCTGGAAACGATCCTGAGCCCGGCGATGCCTTCGCCTGCGATCAGATCGAATTGATGGTCATCCCCAACGCCAAGGACATTGGCGGCTTCGAGGTGCGCCGCGCATTGCCGACGGCAAAACGCCGGCTGGTCGGGCCGTTCATCTTCTTCGACCGCATGGGTCCGGCCATCCTGCGCGCCGGCCAGGCGCTGGATGTGCGCCCGCATCCGCACATCGGGCTGTCCACGGTCACCTATCTGTTCGACGGCAAGATCAGGCATCGCGATTCGCTCGGCACCGAAATGGTGATCGCGCCGGGCGACGTGAATTTGATGACCGCGGGACGCGGCATCGTTCACTCCGAGCGCACACCCGACGAATTGCGCGGCGCACCGATGTCGATCTCCGGCCTGCAGACCTGGCTGGCGTTGCCCGACGGCAAGGAAGAGGTCGCTCCGCTGTTCGAGAACACCGCGGCGATCCGCTTGCCCGAGATCGACGCTGAAGGCGTCAGCGGTCGCGTGGTGATCGGCGAATTCTCCGGTCTGCGCTCACCGGTCGCGACCGCATCGGACACGCTCTATGCCGATCTCAGGGTGGCGGGCGGCGCCAGCGTGAAAATCCCGGCGGATGCCGAGGAGCGCGCCATCTATACGCTCGAAGGCGAGGTCTCGATCGCCGGCGACCGCTTCCCGGCCGAGCGGCTTCTGGTGTTCAAGCCGGGCGAGGAGATCGT
>JAEKLU010000051.1 GCA_019509685.1 Mesorhizobium sp.
TGTCCGCCCTGGGGATGACTTCGGGCGACGTGGTGCAGGCGCTGCGCGACCAGAACGTCCAGGTGTCGGGCGGCTCGATCGGCGCGCCGCCGACCAATATGGGCACGGCGTTCCAGTACACGGTCACCACGCAAGGCCGATTCAACGACGCACGCGACTTCCGATACGTGATCGTCAAATCGACCGACGACGGCCGCCTGATCCAGCTGCAGGACGTGGCGCGCATCGAGCTTGGCGCCAAGGATTACGTCACCAACTCCTATCTCAACGGCAAACCGGCGGTGGCGCTCGCCATCTTCCAGCGGCCGGGCACCAATGCGCTCGCCGCAGCCGCGGAGATCCAGGACAAGATGAAGGAGCTTTCAGCCGACTTCCCGAAGGGGTTGAGCTACGACATCGTCTACAATCCAACCGAGTTCGTCGCCGAGTCGATCCAGGAGGTCTACAAGACGATCCTCGAGGCGATGCTGCTGGTCATCATCGTCATCATCGTCTTCCTTCAATCGTGGCGCATGGCGATCGTGCCGATCGTGGCGATTCCCGTGTCGCTGATCGGCACGCTGGCGGTGCTTTACGCCGCCGGCTTCTCGCTCAACATGCTGACGCTGTTCGGCCTTGTTCTGGCGATCGGCATCGTCGTCGACGATGCGATCGTCGTGGTCGAGAACGTCGAGCGCAATATCGCCACAGGGCTAGCGCCCAATCCGGCCTCGCACCTGACCATGGACGAAGTCGGAACGGCGGTCATCGCGATCTCGCTGGTGCTGATAGCCGTGTTCGTACCGACGGCTTTCATCCCCGGCATTTCCGGGCAGTTCTACCTGCAGTTTGCCATCACCATCGCGGTGTCGACGGCGATCTCGGCATTCAATTCGCTGACGCTTTCGCCGGCGCTGGCCGCGCTGCTGTTCAAGCCGCACCACGCCGCGGCGGCGCCACCGCGCTTTTTCCTGGCGCGGTTCGGACGGGCGCTCGCCGATGGCTTCAATCGCGGCTTCGACAGGCTCGCCCATTGGTATTCGAGCATCATCCGCGTGCTGGTCGGCTCGTGGATAACGATCACCGCCATGCTGGCCGTTTTCGCGGCCCTCATCTGCGCCACGGTCTACATGGTGCAGGCGGTGCCGCGCGGGTTCATTCCGTCGCTCGACCAGGGCTATGCGATCGTCGTCATCCAGCTCCCGGACGGCGCCTCGCTGTCGAGGACCGATGCCGTCATCCAGCAGGCGTCGCAGATCATCCAGAAGACACCAGGCGTCGACTACGCCGTCGCCTTCGCCGGCTTCTCCGGCGCAACCTTCACCAACGCCAGCAACGCGGGCGTGATCTTCGCCAGGTTCAAGCCGTTTGACGAGCGGCTGAAGGCCGGCCAGTCGGCGACCAAGGTCATCGGCAATCTGTTCGGCAGCCTGCAAAGCATCAAGGAAGCCTTCATCATCGCACTGCCGCCGCCGCCGATCCGCGGCGTCGGCAATGCCGGCGGCTTCAAGCTGCAGATCCAGGAGCGCAACAGCGCCGACATGCGGCAGATCCTGGCGCTTGCCTACGAGATCGCCGGCAAGGCCAACAAGACGCCGGGGCTGACGGGCGTGTTCACCACGTTCTCCGCGTCGAGCCCGCAATTCTTCCTGGCAATCGATCGCGACAAGGCGCGCATCCTGAACGTGCCGATCCCCAACATCTTCGAGACGCTGTCGATCAATTTGGGCACCGCCTATGTCAACGACTTCAACGCTTTCGGGCGCGTCTACCAGGTGCGGGCGCAGGCCGACCAGGCGTTCCGGCTGGATCGCGCCGACATCCTGAAACTGAAGGTGCGCTCGGCGAGCGGCGCGCTGGTTCCGCTCGGCACGCTGATCGAGATCCGCGACGTCACCGGCCCGGCGCTGGTCCAGCGCTACAACATGTACGTCTCGGTTCCGCTGCAGGGCAACGCCGCGCCCGGCGTTTCCACGGGCGACGCGCTGGCATCGATGGAAAAGATCACAGCCGCGACGCTGCCGGCCGGCACCTCCTATGAATGGACCGAGCTCGCCTATCAGGAGCGCAACACCGGCAATGCGGCCGTCTATATTTTCGGACTGTCGGTGCTGTTCGTGTTCCTGGCGCTGGCGGCGCAATATGAAAGCTGGGTGCTGCCGTTCGCCATTGTGCTGGTGGTTCCGCTCGGCGTGCTCGCGGCGTTGCTCGGCGTGTCTTTCCGAGGGCTGGACAACAACATCCTCGTGCAGATCGGCCTCATCGTGCTGATCGGCCTTGCCGCCAAGAACGCGATCCTGATCGTCGAATTTGCACGGCAGGCACAGGAACGTGGCCTGTCGGTCGCCGAGGCTGCCGTCGAAGCCTGCCGGCTCAGGCTGCGGCCGATCCTGATGACCGCCTTCGCGTTCATCCTCGGCGTCGTGCCGCTGATGATCGCGACGGGCCCGGGCGCGGAGATGCGCCAGTCGCTCGGCACCGCCGTGTTCTCCGGCATGCTCGGCGTCACCTTCGTCGGTCTCTTCCTGACGCCGGTGTTCTACGTCACGCTCAGATCGCTGTTTTCACGGCGCAAGCCCCGTTCCGAGGCCGAGCCTTCGGCGCCGGCAGAGGCGCCATCGGAGACGGCCGCCGAGTAGGGTTACGAATTCGCCGCGTCGGGCGCGGTTTATCACTCCAGAAAATCGGCGAGGCGCGGCGCAACCGCGGCCTCCGGAGTCTCGCTTGCGATGTCTACTTTCAGGACGCGGCGAAGCTGATCTCTACGGCCGAGATGAGGCGCAAAGCAGACATCTGACGCTCGCAAAACTTTAGGCTGAAGGTCACCCCAGACCGACAACCCGATAGGCATTTCTGCGATGCCCGCACAGAAGTGCCTGTGTTACATGGCAACGGTCGCGGCGGAGCTACTCCGCCATCACCGCTCCATGCCACGCGCCGCCCTCATCAGTTCGTAAGCTGCAACCTGGAGAACTTGTTGGCGATCGTCTGGAAGACGTTGGGCAGTTTGGCTGGGTCCTCGACGGCGTAGTAGTCGCTCGGGTCGGAGGCGCAGCCGCTGTAGAGCGAGCGGTTGGCGGCGGTGTCGGCCTGCAGCACCATGGTGTAGATCTGGACGCCCTGGTTTTTCAGCTGCGTGCAGACATCCTTGGTCCAGCCGTCGACATTGCGCGCCGCCGACGTCTGGTTCTCCGAGCCGAAGCGGCCGCTGGCGAGATAGCCGTAGGATGTGTAGTCGGATTTCTGCGGCGTGTTCGACGCGCCATAGACGACGTTCTCGCCATCGGTCAGAAGCATGACAATCTTGGTGACGCCCGGCGTCTTGTAGGGCGAGGCGTCGGTGTAGGGCGGCTGCGGCGACAGCACCCGCATGCCCCAGGCCAGACCTTCCGAGACATTGGTGCCGGAACCGTTCCATTCGCTCATCTGCGCGGCCGCGGTGCGCAGCTGGTCGAAATCGGTGGACAGCGGCACGATCGGCGTCGGGCAGGCGCGGTTCGGGCCGATGGTCACCGGGCTGCCGGTTTCGGTGATCAGCGTGGTGGTCGAGGCGACGTATTTTGCAATCGTCTTCAGATCGGCGCTGAGCAGCGCATTGAGAAGGCCGGTGAGCAGCCCGCTGAGATCGATGCCCAGGATGTTGCCGCCCAGCTTGCTGTTGTCGATCGTGTCGTCGAGATAGGAATTGTTATAGCCGGTCGCCGAATTGCCGTAGGAGGCCGACGGCTTCCTGGCGATATCTGGGTCGTCCGGCGCGAAATAGGGCACGAACAGCGTTTCCGGCTTCGACGGGTCGGGCGGCGTGTCGGCGATGTTCAACGCGCCGGGCCGAGCCTCGACGCAGCCTTTCCATCCCGTGTTGCTCCAACCGCCGTTGCGGCCAAGCTGCTTGAACAGCGCCATATGGTTCGGGCGCTTGCCGTTGACGACCGGGAAATTGACGCCGTTGGTCGGCGACTTGCCGTCCATGTCGATCCAGGACGGATCGAATTCGGGGCCATCGACATTGACGGCGGTGACGAAGGGCACAAGGGCGGCGCGCACCTGGCGCGTCGGCGACTTGACCGCTTCGAGATAATCGATCAGCGACTTGGTCGCCGTCCGGAGCGCCGTGATGCGGGCGCCGGCCATCGAGCCGGTGTTATCGAGTACCAGCACCACTTCGAGCTGGTTGTTGGATTCCACCGCGCCGGCGTCGACGCTGATGTGCTTTTCGGCCCCGAACAGGAAGGCGAAGTTGAGATTGACGTCGGCCGAGGCGACGGCCTTGGTCTTGACGAAGTTGACGCCCCTGTCGACGGTCAGTGTGGCCTTGGCGTTGGAAAGCTCGCCATGGCTGGCGACATTGGCTTGAAAATAGCTGTTGAAGGCATCGTTGCGCGTCGTCTCGGCATCGCCGAGATGCGAGGAGGCAAGGTTCGCGGCATCAAGCGCGTTTTGCAGATTGCTTTTGGCGCGCATCAATGTCGAGACGTCGGTAGCGAACGCCACCGCGCCGAGGATCGCCGGCACGCCGAGCGCCAGCATCAACGAGAAATTGCCGCTCCGCGAGCGCCAAAATTGCCTGAGAAGCATTTCCTACCCCCGGAATTGCCCAATGGGAATTGCCCGATTTTCCGCCGCCATGCGGCCCGCGGAGGTTTCATGCGCCTTTCATGATAAACGGGTGGTTACAACCCAGCACAACCTTATGGGGTGGTTAAAGCGCACTTACTGGAAAATCGATAAATTTGACAATTTTGGCATGTTGGCGTTTTTCTCTAAGCGCTCTGGAAACAGACTCAAGCGACGCGCTTTAGGTCTTTGTTCAATGCATGTCGTTCTCCCAAAACGAGGTCACTTTTGGGCGACATGCATTGGCTGCGACATGTTGGAGCCGTGCCTGGCGGTCTCCTAGCCTTGCCTTCGGCTGAAATTGCTGTATAGACCCGCGCAATCTGCCGGTCCTTGCTGGGGGCTGAACGGAGGGCCGTGGTTTTCAAAAGCCACGACACGAAGCGACAAGCGCTTCCAGCCTCCCGTGTCTCCGCTCTCGACCGTCTCGTGATGCTCCTTTCTTCTCCGCTCGTTCGCGACCGGGTCAGACAAGTTGCAGAGGCTTAGCCGCGAGGGCCGGTAAGAGAAACGAAGAAAGGCACTTAAACATTATGGCTCTTTACGAACATGTGTTTCTTGCCCGGCAGGACCTGTCGCAGCAGCAGGTTGACGCACTTGTCGAACAGTACAAGGGCGTCATATCGGCAAATGGCGGATCGATCGGCCGGATCGAGAACTGGGGACTGAAGTCCCTCACCTACCGGGTCAAGAAGAACCGGAAGGCTTACTACACGCTGATGGACATCACCTGCCCGCCGGCCGCGCTCAACGAAATGGAGCGCCAGATGGGCCTGTCGGAAGACGTCCTTCGCTTCCTCACCATCAAGGTCGAGGCGCATGAAGAAGGCGCTTCGGCGATGATGCAGAAGCGCGAAGAGCGCTCCGAGCGCGGCAGCTTCGGCGACCGCGATCGCGGCCCGCGTTCGTTCGGCGATCGCGACCGCGGCGACCGTGGCCCGCGTTCTTTCGGCGACCGTGAAGGCGGCGACCGCGGCCCCCGCCGTCCGCGCGAAGGCTTTGAAGGGGGTGCAGAATAATGGTCGACATCAACCAGATCCCGACCCGGCGCCCGTTCCATCGCCGCCGCAAGACCTGCCCGTTCTCCGGCGCCAACGCTCCGAAGATCGACTACAAGGACGTGCGTCTTTTGCAGCGCTACATTTCCGAGCGCGGCAAGATCGTGCCGTCGCGCATCACCGCCGTCAGCCAGAAGAAGCAGCGTGAGCTCGCCAAGGCGATCAAGCGCGCCCGCTTCCTCGGCCTGCTGCCCTACGTGGTTCGCTAACCTCTTCAGCGGGCGGCTTGCCGCCCGCTCATTCACCGGCACGGCGGGCGTGTCGGCTTGAACATTAAATCCCGAGTTGAGGCCACAAACCTCTAACTGCCACGCAGGCAGGACAGCGACACCGGCGGCCACGCCCCTTTTGCTTCCTGACCTGTTCCAAAGAATCCGACGCCATCCCGGATGGCGCCAAACGAAGGAACGAAACCATGGAAGTCATTCTCCTCGAGCGCATTTCCCGCCTCGGCCAGATGGGCGACACCGTCAAGGTCAAGGACGGGTTCGCCCGCAATTTCCTTTTGCCGCAGGGCAAGGCGCTGCGCGCCAACGAAGGCAACAAGAAGAAGTTCGAGGGCCAGCGCGCCCAGCTCGAAGCCCGCAACCTCGAGCGTAAGTCGGAGGCCACCCAGGTCGCCGAGAAGCTCGACGGCAAGAGCTTCATCGTGGTCCGTTCGGCCGGCGAGACCGGCCAGCTCTACGGCTCGGTGTCGACGCGCGACATCGCCGACCTTTTGACCGCCGAGGGCTTCTCCGTCAGCCGCACCCAGATCGAGCTCAACCAGCCGATCAAGACCATTGGCCTGACCAATGTGGCGATCGCGCTGCATCCGGAAGTCGAGGTCACCGTGACGCTCAACATCGCCCGCTCGACGGAAGAGGCCGAGCGTCAGGCCAAGGGCGAGGAACTGACCACCGCCGAGGCCATCTACGGCGACGACATCAACGACAACGCCCGTCCGGAAAATTTCTTCGACCCGAATGCCGAGTTCGAAGGCGGCGAAGACAACGCCTGATTTCAGGCCCGCTGCCGGGGCAGAGCTCCGGTTTGCAAGCCTCCAGATTTTTCTGGACCAACGCCCGGGTCTCCGACCCGGGCTTTTTTGTGCCAAATGGAACTTTTCTAAACCCTATATCTTGGTGCACATTGCAGCGTGGCGCGTCGATAGGACGCGGGCGATGCGCTGCGGTACTTTTGATTTGGCATTCCAGTCCGACTGCCGGATGGTCCGACTGAGGGGACATTTGGTCATGAATATCCTGCTGAACCACGTTCTCGAGCGCCTCGTGCATGTGGGCAATCTCACGGTAACCGGCCCGAAAGGCTCGACGCACAAATTCGGCGACGGCAGCGGCGAGCCGGTGCATATCCACATCAAGACGCCGCATGCCGAGCGCGCCATCACCTTCGACCCGATGCTGGCGGTGCCGGAAGCCTATATGGACGGCGAGTTGGACGTGCTCGAAGGCGGTGTTCTCGGTCTGATGCGCATCGCCTTCCAGAACATGGGCTCGAGCGGCATCGACGTGGCCTGGTCCAAGGCCATCGAGGGCTTGCGCCATGCCTTCCGCCGGCTGCAGCAGATCAACACGGCGGCGCGCTCGCGCCGCAACGTGCAGCGCCACTACGATCTGTCGGGCGAGCTCTACAAGCTCTTCCTTGATGAGGACATGCAGTATTCCTGCGCCTATTTCGAACAGCCGGACATGACGCTGGACGAGGCGCAGCTTGCCAAGAAGCGCCATATCGCCGCCAAGCTGAGGCTGAAGTCCGGCCAGACCGTGCTCGACATCGGTTCCGGCTGGGGCGGACTTGGCATCTATCTCGCCAAGGCCTTCGACGTCGACGTGCAGGGCGTGACCTTGTCGACCGAGCAGCACGGTGTCGCCACCGACCGCGCGCACGCGCAAGGCTTGCAGGACCGTGTGCATTTCGAGTTGAAAGACTACCGCGCGCTCAACGAGCGGTTCGACCGCATCGTCTCGGTCGGCATGTTCGAGCATGTCGGCCTCAACCACTACCGCACCTTCTTCGACAAGGCGGCGACGCTTCTGAAGCCCGACGGCGTGATGCTGCTCCATACCATCGGCCGTTCCGGCGTGCCGTGGGCGACCAGTGCCTTCATCCGCAAATACATCTTCCCCGGCGGCTACGTCCCGGCGATGTCGGAAGTGCTGCCGGCGATCGAGAAGTCGGGCCTCGTGGTCACCGACGTCGAAATCCTGCGGCTGCACTATGCCGATACGCTCAAGCATTGGGGCGAGCGCTTCGCCGCCAACCGCGACAAGGCCAGGGCGATCTATGACGAGCGCTTCTGCCGCATGTGGGAGTTTTACCTCGCCGCCTCCGAAGCCGCCTTCCGCTGGCAGGACCTGGTGATCTTCCAGTTCCAGATCGCCAAGGTGAACGACACGCT
>JAEKLU010000359.1 GCA_019509685.1 Mesorhizobium sp.
GATTGCCGCGGCGACCGTTCGAAGATTTCGTGGACGCAGGTCGAGACGGGCTCGGCGATCACCTGGAAGTACCCGAGCTGCATTCTGCGCGGCGACGATTCGCAAGGCGAGTTCTATTCGATCGCCGTGTCGAACGGTTATCAGCAGGTCGATAGCGGCACCAAGATGATCCATCTCGGCAAGAACACGTCGAGCCGCATCATCTCCAAGGGCATCGCCGCCGGTTTCTCGCAGAACACCTATCGCGGCCAGGTCTCGGCGCACCGCAAGGCGACGAACGCGCGCAACTTCACCAATTGCGACTCGCTTTTGATCGGCGACCAGTGCGGCGCGCACACCGTGCCTTACATGGAAGCCAAGAACTCGACGGCGCAGTTCGAGCACGAAGCGACGACGTCGAAGATTTCCGAGGACCAGAAGTTCTACGTCATGCAGCGCGGCATCCCCGAGGAAGAGGCGATCGCGCTGATCGTCAACGGCTTCGTCAAGGACGTCATCCAGCAGCTGCCGATGGAGTTCGCCGTCGAAGCGCAGAAGCTGATCGGCATCTCGCTTGAGGGCTCGGTCGGCTGACCGGAAAGATATTCAGGAAAGAAAAGAATGCTTGAGATCAAGAACCTTCACGCCCGCATCGTCGATGACGGGACCGAGATCATCCGCGGTTTGAACCTGACCGTGAAAGACGGCGAGGTCGCCGCCATCATGGGTCCGAACGGCTCGGGCAAGTCGACGCTGTCCTATATCCTCGCCGGCCGCGAGGACTACGAGGTCACCGAAGGCGACATCCTTTATAACGGCCAGTCGATCCTCGAAATGGATCCGGCCGAGCGCGCCACATCAGGCATTTTCCTCGCCTTCCAGTACCCGATGGAGATACCGGGCGTGGCGACTATGGAATTCCTCAAAGTGGCAATGAACGAGCAGCGCAAGGCGCGCGGCGAGGAGCCGCTGAAGATCCCGGAATTTTTGAAGCGGGTGAAAGAAGCCGCCGCCTCGCTCAGCATGGACATGGCGATGCTGAAGCGGCCGCTCAATGTCGGTTTCTCCGGCGGCGAGAAGAAGCGCGCCGAGATCCTGCAGATGAAGCTTCTCGAGCCGAAGCTGTGCGTGCTCGACGAGACCGATTCCGGCCTCGATATCGACGCGCTGAAGATCGTCTCGGACGGCGTCAACGCGCTGCGCTCGCCGGAGCGCTCCATCGTCGTCATCACCCACTACCAGCGCCTGCTGGAGCACATCGTGCCCGATACGGTGCACGTGCTCTACAAGGGCCAGGTCATCAAGTCGGGCGACAAGTCGCTGGCGCTCGACCTCGAGGCCAATGGCTATGCCGGCGTGATCGGCGAAGCGGCGTGAGATGGCAGTCGAGGCAAGAGCCATGAACATGCATGCACAGCCCCAGCGGACCTTGGCCGAGACGGCGCTGATCGACGCGTTCGGCGAGCGCCTGTCGCTGCTGCCGGGCGACGGCGCGGTGATGATCAAGCGCGACGACGCGATCGAGGCGATCAAGCACGGCCTGCCGACGCGCCGCGTCGAATCCTGGCACTATACGGATCTGCGCCGCCTGCTGACGGCGGTGCCGGGTTTCGAGGCCGATGCTGTCGCGAAGGCACTGGCTCCGATCCTGGACGGTTCAGCCGTCCTGCCGGTGCTGAACGGCGTGTCGCAGACAAAACTGCCGCAGGTCGAAGGCGTTGCCGTGCAGCGCCTCTCGGAAAAGCTCACCGACGGCAGCGTGGCGCCGGGGCTCGACCCCTACGGTTCCGACGATGCGATCGGCGCGCTCAACACGGCCTTCGTCGCCGACGGCTATTTCGTCGAGATCGCCGATGGCACCGAACTGGAAAAGCCGATCGAGCTGCAGAACCTGCAGACCGGTGGCCAGGCGCATGTGCGGCTGCTGACCAAGGTCGGCGCCGGCGCCAAGGCGATCATCGTCGAGCGGCAAACGGGCGAGGGCGGCGATGCGCTGGTCAGCTCCGTCAGCCAGCTTGTGCTCGACGAGGGCGCCGAGGTGACCTGGCTGATCGTGCAGGAGCAGCCGGAGACGGCGACGCACCTGGCGCAGTTCAAGGCGCATATCGGCAAGGATGCCAAGCTGACGCTGTTCGTGATGAATGCCGGCGGCAGACTGGTGCGACAGGAAGTCGTCATCAGGACGACGGGCGAGGGCGCCGACTTCCAGCTGCGCGGCATCAATCTTCTCGCCGGCGACACGCACACTGACGTTACCATGGTGCTCGACCATGCCGTGCCGCACACGACCTCGACGGAAGTGATCCGCAATGTCGTGACCGGCAAGGCGCGCGGCGTCTTCCAGGGCCG
>JAEKLU010000052.1 GCA_019509685.1 Mesorhizobium sp.
AAAACAAGTTCTCGATCTACCACTATGCCGGCAGCCGGCTGCTCGGCATCGAATCCGTCAACCGCCCGGCTGACCACATGCTCGGCCGCAAGATGCTCGGCGCCGGCTTCTCGCCGACGCCGCAGGTGGTGACGGGCGGCCCGGACGCGCTGAAGGCGGCGCTTACCGCCTTCAGTCAGGACGAACCGGCAAGAGCCGCAGGCTAGGCCGCCCGCGCGTCGCGGATCGAGGTCTCGAGAATATCCAACGCCTCGGTCATGACGCCGTCCTGGATGGTGATCGGCGCCAGGAAGCGGATGACGTTGCCGTAGACGCCGCAGGTAAGCAGGATCAGGCCCTTGTCGAGCGCCTTCAGCCTGACCGCGTTGGCGAATTCGGCCGAGGGCAGGCCCTTCTTCACGTCGTTGAACTCGACGGCGTTCATGAAGCCCGGGCCGCGGATATCGACGATCTCCGGCACGTCGTCGCGGAACGAGTCGAGGCGCTGCTTCAGCCTGGCGCCTAGCGCATTGGCGCGGTCGCAGAGCTTTTCCTCCTCGATGACGTCGAGCACGGCATGCGCCGCGGCGACGCCGATCGGGCTGCCGCCATAGGTGCCGCCGAGACCGCCGGGGCCAGGCGCATCCATGATCTCGGCGCGACCGGTGACGGCCGACAGCGGGAAGCCGCCGGCGAGGCTCTTGGCCATGGTGGTGAGATCGGGCGCGACGTCATGGTGGTCCATCGCGAACATCTTGCCGGTGCGGGCAAAGCCGGTCTGCACCTCGTCGGCGATGAGCAGGATGCCGTGCTGGTCGCAGATCTTGCGCAGCGCCGCCATGAAATCGCGCGGCGCCTCGTAGAAGCCGCCCTCGCCCTGGACCGGCTCGAGAATGATCGCGGCGACGCGGTTCGGATCGACGTCGGCCTTGAACAGCTTGTCGAGCGCGGCGAGCGAGTCCGCCACCGAAACGCCATGCAGCGCGACCGGGAACGGCGCGTGGAAGACATCGCCCGGCATGGCGCCGAAGCCGACCTTGTAAGGCACGACCTTGCCGGTCAGCGCCATGCCCATGAAGGTGCGGCCGTGGAAGCCGCCGGAAAAGGCGATGACGGCCTGGCGTCCAGTGGCGTTGCGGGCAATCTTGATGGCGTTCTCGACCGCTTCGGCGCCGGTGGTGACGAAGACGGTTTTCTTGTCGAATTTGCCGGGCAGCATGCCGTTCAGCCGTTCGGCGAGATGCACATAGCTCTCATAGGGCACGACCTGATGGCAGGTGTGGGTGAAGCGATCGAGCTGAGCCTTGACCGCCTCGATCACCTTGGGGTGGCGATGGCCGGTGTTGACGACCGCAATGCCCGACGAAAAGTCGATGTAGCGGCGGCCCTCGACGTCCCAGATTTCCGAATTTTCGGCGCGATCGGCATAGATCTGCGTCGTCATGCCGACGCCGCGCGAAATCGACTGGTTCTTGCGCTCGGAAATCGCTGAATTCTTCATCTCGTCCCTCATCGGGCCAAAAGCCCGCTCCGTTTGATCGAATTCCTTCTGGCCTTATTTCACGTTTTCCTCAAGTCGGCACCATGGCCCGGTCGATTGGGCCTGCCCGAGGTGCTCTTCCGATCTTAACCAGGCCGCCGACGGATGCCGCGGAAACAGTTTTCTTTTCCGGGCGATCGATTATCCTCTCCCTTATCCGCCGCCGTCAGGAGCGGCCCCTGCGGACCGAGGGGAACCATGAGCAGGAACGCGACATCGTCCGCCTTGCCATCTTCGCTATCCCGCCATTCGTCTCACCCATCCGTGCTTTTGCTAGTGGCCTGCGCCGCGCTCGCCACCGCCGGCTGCCAGAAGCAACAGGCGGCGGAAAAGAAGCTGCCGGTGATGGTGACGACACAGACGGTGGCGCTTGCCGATTATGCGCCGCGAACCTCGCTCACCGGCGTGATCGCGGCGCGCACGCTGAACAATCTCTCCTTCCGCGTCGGCGGCCGCGTCGCCGAAAGGCTGGTCGATGTCGGCCAGCATGTCGACCCAGGCGCGGTGCTGGCGCGCATCGATCCGCAGGAGCAGGAATCCGACCTGCGCTCGGCGCAGGCCGATCTCGACGCCGCGCAGGCGCAGCAGACGCAAGCCGCGGCCGCCTTCCAGCGGCAGAAGACGCTGCTTCTGCAAGGTTATACGACAAGGCGCGATTTCGACAGCGCCGATCAGGCGCTGAAGGTGGCGCAAGGCGGTGTCGACGCGGCAAACAGCGCTCTGGCCAACGCCAAGGAAAACCTCTCCTACACCGAGCTCAAGGCGGGCGCCGCCGGCGTCATCACGGCGCGCCAGGTCGAGGCCGGGCAGGTGGTGCAGGCGGCGCAGACCGTCTTCACCATCGCCGAGGATGGCGATCGCGACGCGGTGTTCAACGTCCAGGAGACGCTGGTCGCCCAGACGGCTCCTTCCCCGGCGGTGACGATCACCCTGCTTGCCGACCCGCAGATCAGGGCTGTGGGCAAAGTGCGCGAAATCTCGCCGGCCGTCGATACCGCGTCGGGTTCGATCCGGGTCAAGATCGGCATTCCCGATACGCCCGCCGGGATGCCGCTGGGCGCTGCCGTTATCGGCACCGTCAGCGCCCGGCCAGTGAAAGCTATTCTGTTGCCCTGGCAGGCGCTGACCTCGGTCGCCGGCAAACCCGCCGTCTGGGTGGTCGACCCGTCGAGCAAGGCGGTGGCGGCGGCGCCGGTCGACGTGCTCGCCTTCGATTCCGGCGTGGTCGCCGTCGACAAGGGCTTGCAGGAGGGCCAGAGCGTCGTCACCGCCGGCGGACAATTGCTCAGCCCGGGACAGACCGTGGACATCGCGGGGGCGAGCCAATGAGAGGTTTGCTCGGCATTTCCATCCTGCTCGTCGTTGCAACGCTTGGCGCCTGCTCGCGCTCGGAAGAGAAGCCGCCGGAAGTCATCCGGCCGGTGTTGTCGATGGTGATCGAGCCGAAGACCGTCGAGACCTTCGGCTTCGCCGGCACGGTGCAGCCGCAATACAGCGCCGACCTCGCCTTCCGCCTGCTCGGCCGCGTCGTCTCGCGCGACGTCAAGGTCGGCGACCTCGTGACCAAGGGCACGACGATCGCCGCGCTCGATCCGACGGCGCTGGAGCTAGCTGTCCAGGTCTCGAAAGCGGACCTGTCGAATGCCCAGGCGCAATTCGCCAATGCAGCTGCAAGCGAGGATCGCCAGCGGCAGCTGCTTGCCTCCGCAAACACGCCGCAAGCCACCTTCGATACCGCGCAACAGGCCAGGCAGTCCGCGCAAGCCGGGGTCGAACGCGCCAACGCCGCTCTGGCCAAGTCGCAGGAGCAGCTTGGTTACGCCCGGCTATTTTCCGACTTCGACGGCGTCGTCACCGCTACCGGCGCCGAGGTCGGCCAGACGGTGTCGCCTGGCCAGACTGTCGTCACCGTGGCGCGTACCGACCCGCGCGAGGCGGTGGTCGACATTCCCGACCGGCTGATCGGCGATCTCAGCGTCGGCACACCGTTCGACATCATCCTGCAATCGCTGCCGACCATCAAGACCGAAGCCAAGCTGCGCGAGATCGCGCCGCAGTCGGAAGGCGCCACGCGCAGCCGCCGTGTCAAACTGACGCTCGTCAATCCGCCGACAGCGTTCCGGCTCGGCTCGACGATCACGGCGACGCGCATGACCAAGGTGACGCCGACGATCGAACTGCCGATGTCGGCGCTGCTCGAGAAGGACGGTGCCGCCAAGGTATGGGTCGTCGATCCGCAGTCCTCCAGCGTCGCCACGCGCGAGATCAAGATCGCGTCGAAGAATGGCGCCACCTTCACCGTGGCCGAAGGCCTTGAGGCCGGCATGCGCGTGGTTACCGCCGGCGTGCACAGCCTGAGCGAAGGCCAGAAGGTCAAAGTGCTGGAGGGAGGCGTCTGATGAAGGGCTTCAACCTCTCCGACTGGGCGCTCAGCCATCGCTCGATGGTCTGGTATTTCATGCTGGTCTTCGTGGTGGCCGGCGTGTTCTCCTATCTCAATCTCGGCCGCGAGGAAGATCCCAACTTCACCATCAAGACCATGATCGTCCAGGCCAACTGGCCGGGCGCCTCGGTCAAGGAAACCGTGCAGCAGGTCACCGACCGAATCGAGAAGAAGCTCGAGGAGCTCGACAGCCTCGACTTCACCCGGTCCGTCACCACTGCCGGCCAGACCGTCATCTTCGTCAACCTGAAGGACACCACCAAGGCGCGCGACGTCGTGCCGAACTGGATTCAGGTGCGCAACATGGTCAACGACATCACGGCACAATTGCCGCAAGGCGTGCAGGGACCGTTCTTCAACGATCGCTTCGGCGACGTCTACGGCAACATCTATGCCTTCACCTCGGACGGACTGACGCCGCGCCAGCTGCGCGACTATGTCGAGGATGTGCGGACCAAGATCCTGACTGTGCCGAATGCCGGCAAGGTCGATCTGGTCGGCGCGCAGGACGAGGCGATCTATCTCGAATTCTCGACCCGCCAGATCGCGGCACTTGGCCTCAACCAGCAGCAGATCGTCGCCAGCCTGCAGGCGCAGAACGCGATCACGCCGTCGGGCGTCATCCAGTCCGGCCCGGAGCGGATCAGCGTGCGCGTCGGCGGCCAGTTCGCCTCCGAGGAAAGCCTGCGCGCCATCAATCTGCGCGTCAACGACCGCTTCTTCCGGCTGAGCGACGTGGCGACGATCACGCGCGGCTATGCCGATCCGCCGACGGCACTGTTCCGCTTCAACGGCCAGGACGCGATCGGGCTTGCCATCGGCATGAAGCCCAACGCCAATCTGCTCAAATTCGGCGAGGCGCTGCATGAGGAGATGAACAAGGTGCTGGCCGACCTGCCGGTCGGCGTCGGCGTGCATCTGGTGGCCGACCAGCCGGTGATCGTCGAGGAAGCGGTTTCGGGCTTCACGCGCGCGCTGTTCGAAGCGGTGGCGATCGTGCTTGCGGTGTCCTTCATCAGCCTCGGCATGCGCGCCGGCTTCGTCGTGGCGCTGTCGATCCCGCTGGTGCTGGCCATCACCTTCACCGTCATGGAATATCTCGGCATATCGCTGCAGCGCATTTCGCTCGGCGCGCTGATCATCGCGCTCGGCCTGCTGGTCGACGACGCGATGATCGCGGTCGAGATGATGGTGGCGCGGCTGGAGGTTGGCGACAATCTGCGCAAGGCGGCGACCTACGTCTATACATCGACCGCCTTCCCGATGCTGACCGGAACGCTGGTGACGGTCGCCGGTTTCATTCCGATCGGCCTCAATTCGAGCGCCGCCGGCGAATACACCTTCACGCTGTTCGTCGTCATCGCCGTGTCGCTGCTCGTGTCATGGATCGTGGCGGTGCTGTTTGCGCCACTGCTTGGCGTCACCATCCTGCCGGCGACGATGAAGACCAAGCATCACGACCAGCCAGGACGCTTCACCTCGCTGTTCCGGCGGGTGCTTGTCCGCTCGGTGCGCCACCACTGGCTGACCATCATCGTCACGGTTTTGTTGTTTGCCGGCTCGATCGCCGGCTTCGGGCTTGTCCAGCAGCAGTTCTTCCCGCCGTCGGACCGGCCGGAACTGATCGTCGACTGGAACCTGCCGCAGAACTCCTCGATCGCTGAGACGCGCGACCAGATGGAGCGCTTCGAACAGCGCGCACTGGTCAACAATCCCGACATCGATCATTTCAGTTCCTATATCGGCCAGGGCGCGGTGCGCTTCGTGCTGGCCTATGACGTGCAGCCGGCAAACCCCTATTTCGGCCAGACCGTCATCGTTACCAAGAGCATCGAGGCGCGCAACCGGGTGAAGCCGGCGCTGGAGAAACTGCTGCGCGCGGAGTTCGTCGGTACCGACGCTTTCGTCAAGCCGCTCGAGCTTGGACCGCCGGTCGGCAGGCCGGTGCAATACCGCGTCGGTGGGCCGGACATCCAGACGGTGCGGGAGCTGGCGCAGCAATTCGCCGGCCTGATTTCGGCCAATCCGAAGCTTGCGGCGCCAACCTTCGACTGGAACGAGCCGCAGCGCGTGCTGAGGGTCGAGGTGCTGCAGGACAAGGCGCGCCAGCTCGGCATCACCTCGTCCGACATCGCCAGCACGCTGAACAGCACGGTCGGCGGCGCGACGATCACGCAGGTGCGTGACGCGACCTACCTGATCAATGTCGTGGCGCGCTCGCGCGAGGCCGAGCGCGGCTCGATCGAGACGCTGCAGAACATCCAGCTGCCGACCGGAAATGGCGAGGCAATCCCGCTCGCCGCGGTCGCCAACTTCCGCTACGACCTCGAGCAGCCGACGGTGTGGCGGCGCAACCGCACGCCGACGATCACCGTGCGGGCCGGGCTGGTCGGCGACGTGCTGCCGGCGACCGTCGTCAACGAACTCAAACCCTCGGTCGAGGCCTTCATCGCCAAGCTGCCGCCGGGCTACTCGGTCGAGACCGCGGGCTCTGTCGAGGAAAGCGCCAAGAGCCAGGGACCGATCGCTGCCGTGGTGCCATTGATGCTGTTCGTCATGGCGACCATCCTGATGATCCAGTTGCAGAGCTTCCAGCGCCTGTTCCTGGTGGTGGCGGTGGCGCCGCTCGGCCTGATCGGCGTGGTGGCGGCCCTGGTGCCGAGCGGCGCGCCGCTCGGCTTCGTCGCCATTCTCGGCGTGCTGGCGCTGATCGGCATCCTGATCCGCAACTCGGTTATCCTGATCGTGCAGATCGAGGATCTGGTGCGCGAGGGCAAGGATCGCTGGGCGGCCGTGATCGAGGCGACCGAGCATCGCATGCGGCCGATCGCGCTGACGGCGGCAGCCGCGAGTCTGGCGCTCATCCCGATCGCGCGTGAAGTGTTCTGGGGACCGATGGCCTACGCCATGATGGGCGGCATCATCGCCGGCACGGCGATCACGCTGCTGTTCCTGCCGGCGCTTTATGTGACGTGGTTCAGGATCAAGGAGCCGAAGGAGGGGGCGCAGAGCAAAGCGCTGCCGGAGGGTGGAGCGGCGGCAACATAAGTTTCGCTAGGGCGTTTCACCGTTTCACGGAAACGGCGAACCGCTCTATCTCTTTGTTTTTACGCAATTCCGGACGGAAAACCGTGTCACACTTTTCCTGGAATTGCTCTAGGCTGTAGTGACAATTTAACGGCTCGGGATTCCCCTTGCGAGGCAAATCAGATTCAAGGCTGACTTTTGGAGGTCAGCTTTGGAAGGCGAAGTTCTACGCGACGATCAGTGGGAGCAGATTAAGCCGTTTGTACCGGGCGGGCGCAAAGGTAAGCGAGGTCCGCGTAGCGATGGCCGGCGGTTCTTGGATGCGCTTTTATGGATCGCTCGCTCCGGCGCACGCTGGCGCGACCTGCCGGAACGGTTTGGGCCGCACGAAAGGGCAAAGCGCCGTTACTATCGCTGGATCGAAGCGGGCGTGTTCGACCGACTGTTCGAAGCAATCAGCCGTGATCCAGACTTGGAATGGCTGATGATCGACGCGACTGTTATCCGGGCTCAGGCCCAAGCTGCCGGGGCGCGGCGAAAAAGGGGGGACCTGAAGCCCAGGCTCTCGGTCGCTCGCGAGGCGGGTTCGGCACCAAACTCCATGCCGTCGTAGATGCACTTGGCTTGCCGGTCCGCTTCGAGATCGGCCCTGGCCAGCAAAATGACATGGCACCTGCCTGCGGCCTGGTCGAGGGAATTGCTGCGGGCCAAGTGATCGCCGATCGTGCTTATGATGCCGATCGACTGCATGATGTGGTCCTCGACCAAGGCGGCGAACCGGTCATCCCGCCGCGGCGCCATCGCAGATACCAACACAGCTACGACAAGATCGCCTACAAAAACCGCTGGGGCATCGAGGCTTTCTTCGCCAAGCTCAAGCAGTGGCGGCGCATCGCAACGCGTTACGACAAAGTCGCCGCCAACTTCCTTGGCTTCGTCAAGCTCGCCGCCATCATGCTCTGGCTCAAATGATTAAATTGTCACCACGGCCTAGGGCGTTTCACCGTTTCACGGAAACGGCGAACCGCTCTATCTCTTTGTTTTTACGCAAT
>JAEKLU010000053.1 GCA_019509685.1 Mesorhizobium sp.
ACGCGATGGAGTTCAAGGGCAAGGACATATTGATCATCGGCCGCTCCTATTCGGCCGAGGACATCGGTTCGCAATGCTACAAATATGGCGCCAAATCGATCACCTCCAGCTACCGCTCCAAGCCGATGGGCTTCAAATGGCCGGAGAACTGGAAAGAGGTGCCCCTCTTACAGAAGGTCGTTGGCAAGACGGCGCACTTCAAGGACGGCACCACCAAGGATGTCGACGCCATCATCCTGTGCACCGGCTATCTGCATTCCTTCCCCTTCCTGACCGACGATCTGAAGCTCAAGACCGCCAACCGCATGTGGCCGCTCGACCTTTATGAGGGCGTCGTCTGGGAGAAGAACCCGAAGCTTTTCTACATCGGCATGCAGGACCAGTTCTACACCTTCAACATGTTCGACGCGCAGGCCTGGTTTGCCCGCGACGTCATCCTTGGCCGCATCAAGCTGCCGTCAGCCGAGGCGATGGCCGAGCACGGCGCCAAGTGGCGGACGCGCGAGGAGACGCTGGAGGATGCCGAGCAGATGATCTGGTTCCAGGGCGACTACACCAAGGAACTGATGGACCAGACCGATTACCCTGGTTTCGATGTCGAGGCGGTCAACCAAACTTTCATGGAGTGGGAGCACCACAAGGCGGAAGACATTATGAGCTTCCGCGACCACGCCTATCGCTCGCTGATGACCGGCACCATGGCGCCGCTGCACCATACGCCCTGGCTGCAGGCGCTGGACGATTCCATGGAGAGCTATCTTGAGGTGAAGGGCGTGGCGGCGGAGTAGCGCGCTCAGGCCAACGTTCGTTAGACCAGATCGGCAAAGTGTGGGGTGCCTCACGGGCACCCCCATCGTTTTACCAGCAGACGTAGCCACCGTCGACGATCAGATCGAGGCCGGTCACGAAGCTTGAGGCGCGGCTGGCCAGGAACACCGTCGGCCCGACCATTTCCTCCGGCGCCGCCATACGACCCATCGGCGTGTCGCGTTTGAAGATTTTTATCTCCTCCGCCACCTCCGGCCGCTTGTTCATCGGCGTCAGCGTATAGCCGGGGCTGATGACGTTGACGCGCAGGCCGCGATCGGCCCACTCCATGGCGAGGCTCTTCGACATGTGGATGACGGCGGCCTTCGACGAATTGTAATGCGCCTGCGTCAGCCCCCGGTTGACGATGGTGCCCGACATCGAGGCGATGTTGATGATGGAGCCCACGCGTCGAGGAAGCATGACGCGCGCTTGCGCCTGGCACGACAGGAAAACGCCGGCGACATTGACCTCGTGCACCTTGCGCCATTTTTCCAGCGGCATGGTCTCAGCCGCTTCCGAGCCTGCGATGCCGGCATTGTTGACGGCGATGGTCAGCGCGCCGAGTTCGGCCTCGACGCGGCCGATCGCCGTCGCGAGGTCGCTCTCGGAGGTCACCGTGCCGGCTAGCGCCAGCGCTTTGCGGCCAAGCGCCGTGATCCTGTGAGCGGTCTCCTCAAGCCCGCCCCTGGATGCATGGCCGAAACAGGCGACGTCGGCGCCTGCTTCCGCCAGCCCGATCGCGATCGCCTGACCGATGCCGCTGCCGGCGCCGGTGACCAGCGCGACGCCGTCGTCTAGTCTGAAAAGATCCATGACGCCCTCCCTATGCAGCGAGGGTATTCGCTATCACGTCTTTCGATCAACCTCTTCAGAAATCACAGGCCTTGGGACGCATATCCGAGGACCAGTCCTTCAGGGGCACCGGCTTGAACTTGCCCTTGACGGGCTTGCCATCCTCCAGGTCCTTGGAGGCGGTGCCCTTGCCGGTGAGATAGTTGATGTCGCAATCGCCGAGCGTCGTCTCGACGCCGCCTGAGGTCTGCTGGTTCCAGTCCCAGTTGCGGCTATAGCCGCCGACCAGGAATTTTCCCCGGCGATAGACGATCGTCAGCGTCTCTTCCGTCGATTTACTGGCGCCGCAGCCGAAGCATGACGTGACCGCCAGCGATCCCTTGCCCTTGCTTTCGAGGCCGATGACCTGGTCTTCGGTCAGCCCTTTTTTGACGAAATCCGGCCGGCGCGCGGGATCGGCTTTCTCCTCGTTCAGATAGATGTAGAGATCGGCGGGGCCGCCGGCTTCCTGTATCACGACAGCCCTGTCGGTTTTGCCGTCCTGGTCGATGTCGAGCTTCAGTTCGAGCCCGGGAGCATTTTCGGCAAGCACCGGCATCGGCGTCGCCGCCAGGACGACAAGCCAGGTGCAGGCCAGGTGATGGAATGCTTTCTTCATCGCCAGTCGTCCGCCGCGTCGTGCGAAAATAGCACCTGCGCGGGCGGACGCAAAACGCGAAACTCGGGCTTCGTCGGATCGGACGGCAGCTCAGAAATAGCCGTCCGATGCGGCGGTCGCTTCCTTCGGGATCTCGACGCCGTCGACCAGGATCTTGTCGACCAGTTCGTGGTGGAAGCACACCAGCCCCTTGATTCGTTCAGCCTCGTGCACCGGCTCGGGATAATACCAGACCAGGTTCTCGTGCCGCTTCTTGGGCGTCGTGACGTGGTAGTAGTTGGAGATGCCCTTGTAGGGGCAGCGCGAGATGTAGCGGCTGGGCGCAAACATATCGAGCCGGGTGTCGGAGATCGGCAGATAGTGGCGCACCGGATGTCCGGTCTCGAACAGGAAGACGCCGCGCCGTGAATCGGCGACCTGCTCGCCGTCGAGGATCACCTGGACGCGGCGCGAGGAGGGCAGGCAGTCGACGCGGCGGAACGGATCGCGGGCATGCACGAAAATCTCCTCGTCCTCTTCGTACCAATGCGTCATCTTCGGCCAGTAAAACGAAATGTAATCGCCGATCGGCGGGCAGCCCTTGACCGGATCGAGGTAGCGCCAGGCGCCGTCCTCGACCAGTGTGATGCCGGTGTTGAGCGAGTAGTGCGTGGCGACGCCCTTGAACGGGTCTTCCGTGGTCGTCCGGCTCGGCAGCAGGAACTCCTCGCGCACATCGCTCATCGGGAAGTAGTAGACCGGGAGATGGTCGCTCTCGTAGAACACCAGCGCCTTGGTGGTATCGGCAACGATCATCGACCCGACCTGCACCCTGATGCGCTTCAGCATCGGCATGGTGAAGGCGATGTAGCCCGGCTCGGACTCATACTGAACGATGCTGTCGAGCAGCGGGAAATGCGGCCCGCGGCCGCGCAGATGGGGCTTGCGAATTGTCGTTGTCCTTTTCTCGTCGTTTGCGGCCGGGTTCTTTCGCGCAACCATGGTCATGATGCCACCGATACGCGGTCGAGAAGCAGGCCGGCGGCGATCGGCGCCAGGCCGCTGACATTCTTGCGCACCGGCACCAGAAGG
Source organism: Mesorhizobium sp. (assembly GCA_019509685.1). The sequence continues at coordinate 3,332 of JAEKLU010000053.1, forward strand.
TCGGGGAAATAGCTGAAGATGATCGGCGTCTCGTCGAGCAGCAGTTTCTGGATGTCGGACGCCGCCTTGCGCTGCGCGTCGAGGTCGAGCGCCTTGAGATAGGAGGCGACCATGCCGTCATAGGCCGTGTTCTTGAAATGCGCCGCGTTCCATGGGCCGTCGCTGACCAGCGGGCTTTTCAGGAACACGTTCGGCACGCTGCGATGCGCGTAGTCGGTGATGCCGAGCGGGCTGTCCAGCCAGTCCGACTGGCCGAACACCGCCTTGCCGTAATATTTGTCCTGGTCCTCGATGTTGAGCGCAATGCGCGCGCCGATCTCCTTGGCGAAATTCTGGAACAGCTGTGCGTAGCCTGGAATATCGGAATAGCGCAGCGTCGTCAGCGTGATGTCGAAGCCGCCGGCAAGTCCCGCCGCTTCCATCAACTGCTTGGCCTTGGAGATGTCTTGCGTGCGCTGCGCCACCGACTTGTCGGTGACCGGGAAGGCCGGCGCGAACGGGCTGTCATTGCCAGTCGCCGCCATGCCGCGGCAGAGCCCGTCAACCAGTTTGGAGCGATCGATGCACAATGCCAGCGCCTGGCGTACGCGCTTGTCGGTGAAGGGCCCCATGTCGCAGCGCATATGGAGTTGGCGATGCGCGGTCGAAGCCACGCGCAACACCGTGACATCGGGGCTGTTCAGAACCACCTGGCTGACGTCGAGCGGCACCGCGTCGAGCAGGTCCACCTCGCCGGCCTGCAGCGCCAGGATGCGCGGCTGCACGTCGCCGTAGAACTTGAACTCGATCCGGTCGGGCAGGGCCTTCTCGCCCCAATAGTCGGGATTGCGCACGAAGCTTGCGCCGACCTTCGGCGTATAGCTTTCGAGGCGGAACGGGCCGGTGCCTTCAAAAGTCTTTTCGTAGTCGCCCTTGTAGCTCGCCGGCAGGATGACGGCGTTGTAATTGTCGATCGACACCGAATAGGGGAAGCTGCCATTCGGTGCGTCGAGATGGAATTCGACGGTATGGTCGTCGACCTTGCGCGTGCCGCCCTTCGACAACAACCCCTTGAACACCGACAGCGCGTTGGACGCGCCGTTCGGATCGGCGAGACGATCGAAGGTCGCCACCACGTCGCCGGCCTTGAAGTCCTCGCCATTGTGGAATTTCACGCCCTTGCGCAATTTGAAGGTCCACACGCTGCCATCAGCATTTGGCGACCAGCTTTCGGCCAGCACCGGCTTCAGCGTCAGATCGGGCTGCGTGATGCACAGGAATTCGGCGACCTGGAAGACCAGCTGATAGCTGCCGCTGTCATAGAAGGTGACAGGATCGATGGCCCCGCCGGGCACCGCCACACCGGCTCGCACCGTGCCGCCGGGCTTGCCTTCGGCGCGGGCTTGCGGCGCGCCGAGGCCGACCGCGGATGCGATGCCGCCGAGGAACGGCAGCGACAGGCCAAGCACGCTGCCATGGCGCAGGAATTCGCGCCGGCCGATCCCGCCGGCGAGCAACTCGTCGATAGCGGAGTTTTCGATTGCGGTGAGGGTCTTGCGGGCGGCGTCGATCGTCGTGAAATGCTTCGGCATGGCTGCATTCCTTGGCTGTCGTGGGTATTGGGCATTTTGGTCACTGTTGACGGCGACCGGAAAGCGATATTTTTTGATCGAGGCCATCGAAATTTTCGATGGCGATGCGCTTGAGGGCAGAAACCATGGACACCGAGAATCTGCGCAGTTTCCTGGAGGTCGCGACACATGGCAGCTTCACGGTCGCGGCCAGTCGGCTGAACCTCGCGCAGTCGACGGTCAGCGCGCGAATCCGCGGTTTAGAAGAGCAGTTGGGCCGCAAGCTGTTCGTGCGCGACAGCGACGGCGTGTCGTTGACGCCGGCCGGCCGGCAGTTCCTGCCGCATGCCTCGACGATCACGCGCACCTGGGAACAATCGCGACAGGACATCGCTGTCCCCGATGGCTACGAGGCGCTGCTCAGGCTGACCGCTCCTGCCTATCTGTGGGACAGCATCACCTCGCCCTGGATTGGCTGGATGCGGCAGCGGCGGCCCAATGTGGCGCTGCGGCTGGAAGGCAGTTTTCCGGATCTCGCCATCGACCAGATGGCCGAAGGCCTGCTCGACATCTGCATCCTCTATCTGCCGAAACCGCATCCCGGCATCGTCTATGAGACTTTGGCCGTCGATCAGGTGGTGCTCGTCCAGCACACGCAGCAGGAACAACCGTGGACCGAAAACTACATCCTGATGGATTGGGGTCTGGAGTTCAGGGTCGAGCATGACCGTGCCTTTGCCGGAACCGTCAAGCCCGCCATCTCCGCCGGTCTGGTCTTCATCGGCCTGCAGCATGTCCTGTCGCAGAAGGCGGCGGCCTATCTGCCACTGAGTGCGGTGAGCACGCATATCGAGCGTGGCGAACTGCGGCGCGTCGAGGGCGCGCCGGTGTTCCAGCGGCCGCTCTACCTCGCTTATCCGAGCAATCCGGCGTCGTCCGATGTTCTGGAGGTCGCGCTCGCCGGCCTGCGCGCCTTGGCCAGGGACTGGTCCGACGTCCAGGGCTTCGCCGAGGGCGACCGCGGCTTCAGCATGGCGGACGGATAAATCAAAACTGTTCCAGGGCGATAATTTCGTCCATCTCAATAACGCCAAGTTCACCTGTGTAGAGAGATCAGCCTCCCGCCTCAAGGAGTTGCGATTTGGTCCGGCTGTCCTTCGCCACCGCGTGCCTGGTTGTCATAGCGACGTCGTTATGCGCGACAACGCTGCCTGAAGGGAAGGTGGCTTCGAACGCAGTCGTGTCCGGACAAATCACTCAAAGCGACGACGTCAAGCAACTTCTCTCCGTTGTGTTGGCGGAGACGGAGGATTTCTGGGGTGCCGTCTTCAAGGCCGATGGATTGAAGTATGAGGAGCCCAAACTGGTGTTGTTTACGGGCGTCATCGCTACCGCGTGCGGTCCTGCCTCAGGAACCTCATATTGCGAGCGCGACCACAGGATTTATCTCGATCCGGCGTTCCCCGAGCTTCGCAAGATCGGTTTGACCGGCGATTTCGGCAAGGCGCTCATTCTCGCCCGAGAAGTTGGACACCATGTGCAGAACATCTCTGAAGCTCCGCGTCCGCTGGCGACGGCCGACAGCAAGGATACCGCTGCCCTTCGATCGCAACGGGTCGAACTTCAGGCCGATTGTTTTGCCGGGCTATGGACCCGGTATGTCCAGGACCAGCATTTGCTTGACGACGCCGATCTGACGGAGGCCAGGGACCTGCTGCGGTCTCTCGGAGACGATCAGGCCGCAAACGCCTCCAAAGATCCGAAGGCAAAAAGCTACGGCACATCCGAACAGAGGGTCCGTTGGTATGACCGGGGCCTCGCGGGAAAAGCGATCGCGGACTGCAACATCTCCAACAATCCGCTCTGACTCTTTGTTTTTACGCAATTCCGGACGGAAAACCGCACACATTTTTCTTGGAATTGCTCTAACCGATCCGTCGTCCGCTCGCGCGAGCGGCGACATTACTGGCCGATAAGCCTCAATGCTTTCCTGATCTTTTCAACGACGGTGCCGATGTCCGATCGCCCGGACGTGTATTCTCCATCCGGATCAAAATATCCGTCGCGGAGCCGCTCCAAACGGGAAATCAAGGCGGCGCCGTAATCCTGCGCCGTGCCGGTAATGCTGACCTTTTCAAATTCGGCTTGCGCCGCGCCGACCGCGCCGACGCATACTTTCCAGTCGTAGGGGCTGGCTGCCGCCGCGGTCCGGCAATCGGCGATGATCGCGGCAACCCTGTCTCGAAATTGTTCGGCTGCCATCGAGGTCATTGTGGTCACCGGCGCGTGGAAACAGACAGAAACGGCCCATCGTAATCCGCCGGGAGTCGCAGGTCCTCCCGGCGTCGGATGGTTGCTATGAAACCCCGTCCGCAAGTCGAGCGGAAGGTTGTTGCCCCAGGTTTGATGCTTGCAGCCTGGCCAGCTCCGCGTAAGGAATGTGGCAGCGGATCGTGTGGCCGGCCTCGGCCTCCGTCAGCTCCGGCTCCTGCGTCTCGCAGATGGCGCCGATCTTGCGCGGGCACCGCGTGTGGAAGACGCAGCCTTTCGGCGGGTTGGCCGCACTCGGGATCTCGCCATCGAGGCGGATGCGCGAGCTCTCCGTGCGGTCGAGCTTGGGCACGGCCGACAGCAGCGCTTCGGTATAGGGGTGGTGCGGGCCCGAGAAGACCGCTTCCGACGGGCCGAACTCCATGATGCGGCCGAGATAGAGCACGGCGATCTTGTCGGAGAGATAACGCACCACGCCGAGGTCGTGCGAGATGAAGATGTAGCTGACATCCTGCTTCGTCTGCAGGTCGGCCAGAAGGTTGAGGATCGCTGCTTGCACCGAGACATCGAGCGCCGAGGTCGGCTCGTCGCAGACCACGATGCGCGGATCGCCGGCAAAAGCGCGCGCGATCGCCACACGTTGCTTCAGGCCGCCCGACAGCTGGCGCGGCTTGACTGCCAGATGGCGGTCGGTGAGCCGCACCGAGCGCACGAGCTCTTCGAGGCGCGTGTCCAGCGTCTTGCCGCTGAGCCCGCCCAGCCGCTTCAAGGCGCGGCTCAGGATATGCTGGATCGAATGCGAGCGGTTGAGCGCCGAATCCGGATTCTGGAAGACGATCTGCACCGCTTTGACTTGATCTTCAGAGCAGCCTGGCGAAAGTGGTCTTGCCGCTGCCGGATTCGCCGACCAGGCCGAGGGTCTCGCCGGGGCTCAGGCTGACCGAGACGTCCTTCACGGCGCGCAGCGGATGACCGTAGCTGCCATAGGTCTTGTTCAGGCCCTTGACCCGCAGCACCGGCGGCGCCTGCTTGGGCGTCGGCGCCGAAACTTCGGCCGGCGTCGCGCGCGGCAGCGACTGCGCCTTGTCGTGATAATGGCAGCGCGACAGCCGCCCGTCTTCCAGCTCGTAGAGCGGCGGCGGCTCGGCACGGCAGCGCTCGGTCGCCAGCGCGCAGCGATCGGCAAAGGCGCAGCCGACGATGTTGGCGCCGATGCCGGGCAGGAAGCCCGGAATGGTGTCGAGGCGGCCCTGGTCCTTGCGCTGGCCGCCGCGCGGCAGACAGCGCAGCAGCGCCACGGTGTAGGGATGGCGCGGATCGTTGAAGACGTCCTTGGTCGAGCCTTCCTCGACCAGCATGCCGGCATAGAGCACGCCGACGCGGTCGCACATGTTGGAGACGACGGCGAGGTTGTGGCTGATGAACAGGATCGACGCCGACAACTCGCGCCGCAATTGGCCGATCAGGTCGAGCACTTCGGCTTCCACCGTCGCATCGAGGCCGGTCGTCGGCTCGTCCAGGATCAGCATCGAGGGATCGTTAGCCAAGGCCATGGCGATCGCCACGCGCTGCTGCATGCCGCCGGAAAGCTGGTGCGGGTAGCGCTGCATGACGCTTGGCGGATCCGAGATCCGAACCCGGTTGAGGATGGCGATGGCCTTGTCGGTTGCGTTCTGCCCGGTGACGCCGGCAAGCTCGAAGATCTCGGTCAGCTGCCGGCCGATACGGATCGACGGGTTGAGCGCCTTGCCGGGATCCTGATAGACCATCGACACGCTGTCGGCGCGGGCACGGCGCAGCGCCTCGGCGTCGAGCTTCATCAGATCCTGGCCGTCGAGCGCGATCGAGCCGCCGGTGATCGAGCCGTTGCGCGGCAGATAGCGCACCACCGACAGCGCTACGGTCGACTTGCCGCAGCCGGATTCGCCGACCAGCCCATATGATTCGCCGGCGCCGATCTTGAGGTTGACGTTGCGCAGCACCGCACGGTTGCGGCCGCCGACGCGATAGGCGACGGAGAGGTCCTTCAGTTCGAGAGCGTTCTTGTCAGTCATTGAACGCTCCGTGCACGCCGTCGGCGACGAGGTTGACACCGACCACCAGCGAGGCGATCGCCAGCGCATCGAACAGCACCGTCCACCAGAAGCCGCCGCCGATCATGCCGTAATTGTTGGAGATCGAAAGGCCCCAGTCGGGCGAGGGCGGCTGGATGCCGAAGCCCATGAAGGAGAGGGTGGCGACGGCAAAGATCGCGTAGCCGAGCCGCACCGTCGTCTCGACCAGGATCGGCGGGATGACATTGGGCAGGATCTCGACGAACATGGTGTGCATCGCGCCTTCATGGCGCAGCTTGGCCGCGGCGACATAGTCGAGCTCGCGTTCGGCCAGCACCGCCGAGCGCACCGTGCGGGCAATGATCGGCGCGAAGCTGAGACCGATGACCACGATCACGGTGGTCTTGGATGTACCGAGCGCGACGATGGCAAGCAGCGCGACGATCACCACCGGGATCGCCATGAAGGCTTCCAGCACGCGGCTGATGACGTCGTCGACGATGCCGCGGAAATAGCCGATGACGAGGCCGAGCGCGGTGCCGGCGATCGTCGCCAGGATCGTCGCCAGCGGCGCCACCGTCAGGATGTCGCGCGAGCCGACGATGACGCGCGAGAACACGTCGCGGCCGATTTGGTCGGTGCCGAACCAGTGCTCGGCCGATGGCGGCGCGAGCGCGTTGATGATGTCGTCGGCAAGCGGGTCGTAAGGCACCAGATGCTCGCCGAACAGCGCGCAGATCACCCAGAACAGCACGATGCCGAAACCGGTCAGGAATGTGCGGGAGCGCAACAGCGAATGCAGCACCTCGCCCCACGGACTGCGCTTCGTCGTGGTGTCGGGCGCGGCGCCGATGGGTGTGTCAGTGACGCTCATTGCTCTGCCCCCAACCGGATACGCGGATTGAGCACGGAATAGAGGAAGTCGGCGGCAAGCGTTGCCACCGAATAGACGATGCCGATGGTCAGGATGCCGGCCTCCAGCATCGGGAAGTCCTTGCCGCGCGCGGCGGTGAAGATCAGCGAGCCGATGCCCTGGTAGCGGAACAGCGTCTCGATCACGACAAGGCCGCCGATCAGATAGCCGGTCTGCGTTGCGATGACGGTGATGGTCGGCAACAGAGCGTTGCGCAGCACATGGCGCCAGATCACTGTGCGCCACGGCAGCCCCTTCAACACGGCGGTTCTTGTGTAATCGGCATCGAGCGCCTCGATCATGCCGGACCGCGCCATGCGGGCAATGTAGCCGAACAGCACCAGGAACAACGGCAGCGACGGCAGGATCAGATAGTAGATCTGGGTGAAGACGCCGGCGCCTTTCGGCCATGTCGCGGCGATCGGCAGCCAGCGCAGCCAGACCCCGAAGATCAGGATCAGGATGATGCCGGTGACGAATTCGGGCAGCACCGTCACCGATAGGCCGCCAAGGCTGATGATGCGGTCGAGCGGCCGGTTGAGGTTGAGCGCGGCGATGACGCCGCCGAGTATGCCGATCGGCACCACCAGCACGAAGGCGATCAAGGCCAGTTTCAACGAATTGCCCAAGGCATCGATGACGAACGGGGCCACCGGCGCGCGGAAGACATAGGACATGCCCATGTCGCCCTGCACGAATTTCCAGATCCAGCTTCCGTATTGGACGAGCAGCGGCCGGTCGACACCGAGCGAATGATTGAGCGTGTCGACGGCGCGCTGATCGGCGAACGGCCCCAGGATGGCTCGGCCGACATTGCCGGGCAGCACTTGGCCGCCGAGGAACACCATGACGCTGAGCAGGAACAGCGTGACGAGCGACAGGGCAATCCGTCGAACGAGGAAGGAGAGAATGGCTAAGACTCCTTATGAAGCCAGCCCCCGTTGAGGGAGCTGGCCGTTAGAGGATTGGCTTTCCCTTTCCGTTCAGCCCTTCGACGCTTTCTCCAGGAACAGCTGCGACATGGCGGTGGGCTGCACGCCTTCCACGCCTTTCGCCGTTGCCGTCAGATAGTCGTAGAAATAACCGAAGACCACCGGCGTTTCCTCGAGCAGCAGCTTCTGGATCTTGCCGGCGTCGGCCTTCTGCGCTTCGAGGTCGAGGGCCGCGATGTAGCTGGTCGCCAGCTGGTCGTAGTCCTTGTTCTTGAAATGCGCTGCATTCCAGGTGCCGTCGCTCTTGAGCGGCGCCGCCAGATAGACGTTGGGCACGCCGCGGTGGCCGTAGTCGGTGATGCCCATCGCCGAATCCAGCCAGTTCGACTTGCCGAACACGGCATCGCCGTAATAGGCGCCCTGGTCGAGGATGTTGAGCTCGAGCTCGACGCCGATTTCCTTGACCCAGTTCTGGATGAGCTGGGCGTATTCCGGGATTTCGAGATAGCGCTCGGTGGTGAGCGTCATCTTGAAGCCCTGTCCGACGCCCGCCGCTTCCATCAGCTGCTTGGCCTGGGCGATGTCCTGCTTGCGCTGCGGCACGCTGGTGTCGGTCGAGGGGTAGACGGCGGCGAACGGGCTGTCATTGCCGAGTGCCGAGCGTCCCTTCATGAGGCCGGCGGCGAGTTTCTCGCGGTCGAGGCAGAGCGCTATGGCGCGGCGCACGCGCGCGTCCTTCGTCGGGCCTTCGTCGCAGTGCATATGCAGCTGCTGATGCGCGGACGACTTCAGGCTGATGACGTTGACGTTGGGATCGTTGAGGACGGCGACGCCGGCCAGCACGGGCATCTGGTTGATGATGTCGATCTGGCCGCCCTGCAGCGCCAGGATCTGCGGCTGCATGTCGGCGAAGAAGGTGAACTCGGTGCGATCCGGCAGGGCCTTTTCGCCCCAATAGTCGTCGTTGCGCACGAAGGAGGCACCGACCTTGGCCGTGTACTTCTCGATCTTGAACGGCCCGGTGCCGTCGAAGCTCTTTTCGTAGTCGCCCTTGTAGCTCGCCGGGATGATCACGGCGTTGTAGTTGTCGGACGACAGCATGTAGGGGAAGTTGCCGTTCGCCGCGTCGAGGTGGAATTCGACCGTATAGTCGTCGACCTTCTTGGAGGCGCCTTTCTTCAGGATGCCGCTGAACACCGACAGCGCGTTGGACGAGTTTGCCGGATCGGCGAGCCGGTCGATGCTGGCCACCACGTCGTCGGCCTTCATCTCGCCGCCCGAGTGGAATTTCACGCCCTTGCGCAGCTTGAAGGTCCACACCGTGCCGTCGGTGTTCGGTGCCCAGCTTTCGGCCAGCGCCGGCTTCAGCACGAGGTCCGGACCGTCGACGCAGAGGAATTCGGCGACCTGCTGCATGACCAGAAGACCGCCGGCGTCGGCGATGGTAACGGGGTCGATCGCCGCCGCCGGCACGCTGCTGCCGACGCGGATGGTGGCGCCGGGTGCGCCGGCGCGGGCGAGCGAGGGCGCCGCGCCGAAGCCGGCGGCCATGCCGATGCGGCCGAGCAGCGGCAGCGACAGGCCGAGCAGGCTGCCGTGGCGGACGAATTCGCGGCGGCTGATGCGGCCGTCGATCAAACCGTCGATAAGGTGATTTTCGAGCGGCGTCCGGCCGCGGCGCAGGAGGTCGAGAATGCGGTAGTTCTTCATGGGTCTAAGCCCTTTCCCCTAATTGTTGTGGTTGGCGAATGCATTCCAGTTGACGAGTTCCGTGAAGTTCTCCTGTTCCCGGTCTTCATCAATATCGGTCGACGGACAGTAGCATGCGGTTTTGTCTGGTCCATCCGCTCGTTGGGACGGAAAGGTCAGATTTTCTTGATGAATTGTCTGTCGGCCAGGCGACCCATGGCCGCCCTTTTCTCGATAAGTCCTGCCAGCTTTTCGACATCCTCCTAATTCAGCGGCAGTCTGCGGTAAGTCCCGGGTTTTTCCGGGTCGTGATATTTGTTGCACGGGCCGTTCAGGGCGAAGTCGCGATGGCAGGCGGCAAGCCGGTCCTGCGAGAGGGTGACGCCAAGGCCGTGGCCTTCCGGCACCGGCACGACATTGTTCTTCGGTGTAAACGGGCCTTCCTCGATGATGTCCATCGGCTGCATGCGAAACAGCGACTGGTTGGGCTCCCGGATCCAGCCAAGTGCTGCGCACAGATGCAGGTAGCAGGCGCTGCCGATGCCGGTGTCGCCGCTGTAGCACCAGTAATCGATGCCGGCATGCTCGCAGGCGCCGACGAAGCGCAGCATGCGGTTGATGCCGCCATGCGCCGTCGGGTTGCCGACGAAGGCGTCCGGCACCTTCAGCTCCATGGCGCGGGCGATGTCGATGTTGTGGGTCGAAAACGGGATCGAGCAATGCCGGCGCAGCTCGCGCATCTCCTCGATGGTCGCCACCGGATCCTCCCAATTGCGCACGCCGAACTCTTCCAGCGGCCGCGCCAGTTGCCTGGCGGTGGCCAGCGAATAGGCCTGGTTGGAATCGATGCGGATCATCGCCTCGTCGCCGAGTTTTCTGCGCATCAGCTCGACCATCTTCATCGAGACCTTTGGATCCTGCGTCGAGAACTTACCCTCGAAGAAGGTCGTGCCGTAACGCTGGTTGAGTTCGACGCAATAGTCGGTGACTTCCTCAGGCGTCTTCTCGCCCTTCACCCTGGCGCCGTCGCCGCGCAGCGAGAAATAGTCGGTAAACGGGATG
>JAEKLU010000054.1 GCA_019509685.1 Mesorhizobium sp.
ATCCGCCAGAAAGCTTCTGGCCCAGAAATGCCTCCGCCAGGCTCAACTGACCCGTCTGCTTCACCGCCATTGCGATTCCCTCCGAGCTTCCGTCTCAGAGAATCACAACCAGCCAATTACGCAACAGTCCCCTTGTGGGGGAGATGCCCGGCAGGGCAGAGGGGGGCGCGAAGGATCGCTGCCTGCCCAGTTGTTACCCCGCCGCCACCTTCAGCCACAGCGCCTTTTCGCCGAGCGTTGAAACCAGCCCGGCATGCGCGGCTCGGTCGGCCTCCGACAGCCGCGGCGGCAAGGCGATCGGCCTGGCGCCGATCGAGATGTCGATGTCGGCCACCTCGCCGGCGCCGTTCATCTGCACGGCGACGGCCTCGAGCACCAGCGCCGCCTGCTTGCCGCCGATGAGCTCGATATAGACCTCGGCCAGCAATTCGGAGTCGAGCAGCGCGCCGTGCTTGGTACGCCGGGTGTTGTCGATGCCGTAGCGCCGGCAGAGCGCGTCGAGCGAGTTCGGCCCCATCGGGTGCTTGCGGCGCGCCAAGGCCAGCGTGTCGACGACGCGGCCGATATCGATCGCTTCTCGGTCGAGCCGGCTGAATTCGATGTTGAGGAAGCCGATGTCGAAGGTCGCGTTGTGCGCGATCAGCTTGGCGCCGTCGGTGAAGTCCAGCCATTCCTGTGCGATTTCGGCGAAGGTCGGCTTGCCGACCAGGTCGGCGGCGCTGATGCCGTGCACCGCCTGCGCTTCGGCATGGATGGCTCGGCCTTGCGGGTTGATGAATTTGTGGAACGTGCGCCCGGTCGGGAAGCGATTGACCAGTTCGACGCCGCCAAGCTCGATGATGCGGTCGTCGCGCATATCGAGGCCGGTGGTTTCAGTATCGAAGATGATCTCACGCATTCGAATCAGTTCGTCCTTGCACGAGACAGCATCGTGCTTCGGCAAGAAATGGCAATGGCTGCTGCTGACGGCAAGCGTCAGGAGCGAGGGGTTCCGGGCTTATCCCCTGCCAACTCGGCAATGATCGCCGCGACCGCCATACGCGCGGCCTCGAAGCCGTGCCCGGTGTCGATGACGAAATCGGCCTGGCGGCGTTTTTCGGCATCCGGCACCTGCTTGGCCAGGATCGAGGCGAACTTCTCCTCGCTCATTCCGGGACGTGCCAACACCCGGGCGCGCTGGATGTCGGGCGCCGCCGTGACGACCACGACCTTGTCGACACGGTTGCGGCCGCCGGTTTCGAAAAGCAGCGGGATGTCGAGTACGGCGAGCGGCGCCCCAGCCTCGCGATGCCTGGCCAGAAACGCGTCGGCGTCGGCGCGGACCAGCGGATGGACGATTGCCTCGAGTTTTTTCAGCGCCGCCGGATCGGCAAGCACCTTTGCCGCCAGCTTCACCCGATCGACGACGCCGGCTTGCGTCGTGCCGGGGAATGCCGCCTCGACCAAAGGGACGGCCTTGCCGGAATAGAGACGATGCACGGTCTCGTCGGAATCATGCACCGGCACGCCGGCGTCAGCGAACATCTCTGCGGTGGCCGACTTGCCCATGCCGATCGATCCGGTGAGGCCAAGCACGATCATCAATGGCCCTCGATATCGGCGACGATCATGCGCCGCAGCTCGGCGCTGACCTCAGGCTTCCTGCCGAACCAGCGCTCGAAGCCGGGCACCGCCTGGTGCAGCAGCATGCCCAGACCATCGACCGTTTTCAGGCCGCGCGCCCTGGCGGCCGCGAGCAATGGCGTTTCCAGCGGCACATAGACGATGTCGGTGACGATGGCGTGGCCGGGCAGGCCCGCCGGATCGGCGGCAAGACCCTCATTGCCATGCATGCCGAGCGCGGTGGTGTTGACCAGGAGACCGGCATCGGCGAGCAACGCGCCGACAGCCTCGGCACCATGGGCTGAAACGCCGACGCCGAACCGGTCGGCAAGCTCCTGGGCCCTTGCCAGCGTGCGGTTGACGATGCGGATGTCGCTTATGCCGCGCTGTTTCAGCGCATGGATGACCGCGCGCGAGGCGCCGCCGGCGCCCAGCACGACCGCGGGGCCATTGTCCGCCCAGCCCGGTGCATAATCATCGAGATTGCCGGCGAAGCCGATGCCGTCGGTATTGCCGCCCCACAACACGCCATCCTCGAACCACAGCGTGTTGACCGCGCCGATCGCTTCGGCGGCCTCGTCGCGGCGTTCGGCTAGAGCGAACGCCGCCTCCTTGTGCGGAATGGTGACGTTGCCGCCGCGATAGCCGTTCGCGCCCAGCGATTTCAGGAAGGACGCAAAATCATCCGGCCTGACATCGATCGCCTGGTAGCTGCCGTCGATGCCGTATGTCGCCAGCCAATGGCCGTGGATCTTCGGCGAGCGCGAATGCGCGATCGGATGTCCGGTGACGAAGGCCTTTTTCTCAGCCATCGATCGCTCCAAGCGTGCGCAGTTCCTTCAGCACCGGCAACAGCGGCAGGCCGACAATGGTGAAATAGTCGCCTTCGATCTTGTCGAACAGCTGGATGCCTTCGCCCTCGATCTGGTAGGCGCCGACGCTGGACAACGCCTTGACGCCGACGCGCGCCAGATGGCGGCCGATGAAAGCCGGGTCGAGCTTGCGCATGGTTAGATTGGCGATGCCGACATGGCGCCAAAGAACCGCGCCGTTGCGGCACAGCACCGCGGCGCTGTTCAATTGATGCGTCTTGCCGGACAGCGCGAGCAGGTGGCGGCGGGCGCCCTCCATGTCGGCGGGTTTGTGAAAGACCTCGTCGCCAAGCGACAGTGTCTGGTCGCAGCCCAGAACCAGCGCGCCTGGCTTGCGCTCGCTGACCTCGATGGCCTTGGCCTCGGCCAGGATCGCAGCGACGTCTTCCGGCGAGACGCCACTGTCCTTCAGGGGAGCTTCAAGAGCGCGCTCGTCGACGTCGGCCGGCACCGCCTGGATGTCGAGACCGGCGTTGACGAGCATTGCCTTGCGGTAGGGGCTGCCCGAAGCGAGGATGATTGTCTCGGCCATGATCTTTCGCGCAGCAGCGCTCCCGGTTCAGCGGGCACTTATCTGTTCTTGCCGCGCAGGGCAACGATGGCCGCCGCCGTTTCCTCGATCGAACGACGGCTGACATCGATCATCGGCCAGCCGTGGCGGGTGCAGAGCTGGCGCGCATAGGCGAGTTCCTCGTTGATCGCGGCGCGATCGACATAGTCGTTCGGAACAAAGCTGCTGCTGTTGCCGAGAATGCGGTTTTGCCGGACATGAGAAATGCGCTCGGCCGTGGCGATGAGACCGACGACAAGCGGCTTCTTGGCTTCGATCAGGCTTTCCGGCAGCGGCACACCAAGCACGATCGGGATGTTGGCGGTCTTGATGCCGCGGTTGGCGAGATAGATCGAGGTCGGTGTCTTCGAGGGGCGCGAGATGCCGATCAGCACGATGTCGGCATCGTCCATGTTGGCCTGCAGTTGGCCGTCATCGTGCTCCATGTTGAAGTTCAAGGCATCGATGCGGCGGAAATATTCGGCGTCGAGCACATGCTGGGCGCCGACGCGGCGGCCGGCCGGCGTGCCGAGATAGGATTGGAAAACGGTCAGCACCGGCTCCAGCACCGAGACGCAAGGCAGGCCCATGGTGGCGCAGCGCTCGTCGATGCCGCGCGCCAGCTTCTGGTCGACGACGGTATAGAGAATGATGCCGGGCTCTTCCTCGATGTCCTCGAAGACCTTGGCGACCTGCTTTTCGGTGCGGATCAGCGGATAGATGTGCTCGATGGCGCGCGCGTCCTTGTATTGCGCGGACGCGGCCCGGCCGGCCGCCAGCAGCGTCTCGCCGGTGGCGTCGGAGATCAGATGCAGATGGAAGAAGCTTTGCGGTTTGTTCACAGGGGGTGGGTCCAGGCTGTGGGCAATTGTGGACAAGGCGGGATGGGGAAGCCTGTCCGGGCGAGGCGACTGTATCAGATGGCAGGTTGTCCACAATTCGCTCTGCTGTCGGCTTTATCGAGGCGCTGGGGACAAAAGTGGGGATCAATTTTTCTCAGGTGATTTCATCCACAGCCGGAGGCGCGATAGCGAAACGCCAAGCCGCTGACTCCAAAAGCAGAATCCGGCTCTTCCCCAGATCCCTCCAAATTGCGAATGCGACCGCGCGACAATATGCTGACTGGAATTTCGGGGCGCGAGACGGGACAGGTCGCAACCACCATAACCAACAGACTCTTAGAATCAGAAGACTCATTTAGAATAGATATTTGTTTTAGAAGAGCTGGAGAGGGCGAGCGACGGATGGCTCAGAAACGCATCATGCTGGACGTCCTAAGGGGCGCGACGGCTTCACCGCCACCGCTTTGGATGATGCGTCAGGCAGGCCGCTATCTGCCGGAATACCGCGATACCAGGAAGCGGGCCGGATCCTTCCTCGACCTCTGCTATGACCCGGACTTTGCCGTCGAAGTGACGCTGCAGCCGATCGAACGCTTCGGCTTCGATGCCTCGATCCTGTTTTCCGATATTCTGGTCGTGCCGCATGCGCTGGGCCGCGAGGTCCGCTTCGAGGAAGGCCGCGGGCCGATCTTGAAGCCGATTGCGGCAGGCGAGATTGCGGACCTCACCGGCGAAACGTTTCACGTGAATCTCGAACCGGTCTACGAGACGATGCGCCGGCTCCGGGCAAGGCTGCCTGGTGAAACGACGCTGATCGGCTTTTGCGGCGCGCCCTGGACGGTAGCGACCTATATGATCGCCGGCCACGGCACGCCGGACCAGAGCCCGGCGCGGCTTTTCGCCTATCGCGAGCCCGAGGCCTTTGCACGGCTCCTGAAGATCCTCGCCGATCACTCGGCTGCCTATCTCATCCGCCAGATCGAGGCCGGCGCCGATGTGGTGCAGATCTTCGATTCGTGGTCGGGTGTGCTCGACGACGCTTGCTTCGAAGCCTTCTGCGTCGGGCCCGTTGCCGAGATCGTGCGCCAGGTGAAGGCGGTCTACCCGGACGTTCCGGTGATCGGTTTCCCGAAGGGAGCCGGCGATCGCTATCGCGACTACAGGGGCAAGACCGGCATCACCGGCCTCGGTCTCGACTGGACGGTGCCGCTGTCGATGGCAAAGGCGCTGCAGGCCCAAGGCGCGGTGCAAGGCAATCTCGACCCGCTGCGGCTGGTTGCCGGCGGCAAGGCGCTGGCTGACGGCGTCGATGCTATCCTTCGAAGCTTGGGCGGTGGGCCGCTGATCTTCAATCTCGGCCACGGCATCACGCCGGAGACACCGGTGGCGCATGTCGAGGCCATGGTAAAACAGGTGAGGAGCCACCGATGACCGATGCCGGCAACGCCAGCGGCACCGGCCAGGCTATGAAGCGCATGGCGATCGGCATTGGCGCTCTTGTGGTGCTGTCGGTCCTGCTTTTCTACGTGGCGGACGAGAGCTTCTATCCCTGGGCGAAAGCGATCCATGTGATTGCCGTCATCGCCTGGATGGCCGGCATGCTCTATCTGCCGCGGCTCTTCGTCTATCATGTCGATGCCGAGAAAGGCTCGGTGCAGTCCGAGACGTTCAAGGTGATGGAACGCCGGCTGCTGCGCGGCATCATCAATCCGGCAATGATCGTCAGCTGGGTGTTCGGTCTATGGATGGCCTGGAGGATTTTTCATTTTGAGGGCGGTTGGCTGCACGCCAAGATCGCGCTGGTGCTCGTTTTGTCGGGTCTGCATGGCTATCTTGCGGGCGCTGTGCGCAAATTCGCCGAGGACAAGAACGAAAAACCGGCGCGGCACTGGCGGATCGTCAACGAGATCCCCACATTGCTGATGATCGGTATCGTCATCCTGGTCATTGTGAAGCCGTTCTAGGCTTTCCCGCTCCAACAGAAGCCCGGCAAAAGGCGGCTTGCTCTTTCAAGCGACCGACGATACAAGACGGGTCTTCCTTTCCGCCATGCGCCGCCCTTTTATCGCTTTCGGCCGCGCCCGGCATTTGTCGCATCCAGCCGATATTCCTCCCCAAAGCTTACCCAGAGTCTATCTAATGCAAGAAATGAAACTCACTGAGTTCAAGAACAAGAAACCGCCAGAGCTGATCGCTTATGCCGAGACGCTCGAGGTGGAGAACGCCAGCGTCATGCGCAAGCAGGAGCTGATGTTCGCAATCCTGAAGAAGCTGGCCGCGCAGGACATCGAGATCATCGGTGACGGTGTGGTCGAGGTGCTGCAGGACGGTTTCGGCTTCTTGCGCTCGGCCAATGCAAACTATCTGCCGGGTCCCGACGATATCTATATCTCGCCGTCGCAGATCAGGCGCTTTTCGCTGAAGACCGGCGATACGGTGGAAGGGCCGATCCGCAGCCCGAAAGAGGGCGAGCGCTATTTCGCGCTGCTCAAGGTCAACACGATCAATTTCGACGATCCCGAAAAGATCCGGCACAAGATCCACTTCGACAACCTGACGCCGCTCTATCCGACCAAGAGGCTGAAGATGGAGGTCGACAATTCGACCAGCAAGGACATCTCGCCGCGCGTGATCGACCTGGTCGCGCCGATCGGCAAGGGACAGCGCGCGCTGATCAACGCGCAGCCGCGTACCGGCAAGACCGTTCTCATGCAGAACATCGCGCACTCGATCACCGCCAACCATCCGGAATGCTACCTGATCGTGCTTCTGATCGATGAGCGGCCGGAAGAGGTGACCGACATGCAGCGCTCGGTGAAGGGCGAGGTGATCTCCTCGACCTTCGACGAGCCGGCGGTGCGCCACGTTCAGGTCGCCGAAATGGTGATCGAGAAGGCCAAGCGACTGGTCGAGCATGGCCGCGACGTGGTGATCCTTCTGGATTCGATCACCCGCCTCGGCCGCGCCTACAACACCGTGGTGCCGTCATCCGGCAAGGTGCTGACCGGCGGTGTCGACGCCAACGCGCTGCAGCGGCCGAAGCGCTTCTTCGGTGCCGCCCGCAACATCGAGGAAGGCGGGTCGCTCACCATCATCGCCACGGCGCTGATCGATACCGGCAGCCGCATGGACGAAGTGATCTTCGAAGAGTTCAAGGGCACCGGCAACTGCGAAATCCAGCTCGACCGCAAGGTGGCCGACAAGCGCATCTATCCGGCGATGGACATCCTCAAGTCCGGTACCCGCAAGGAAGACCTGCTGGTGCCGCGCGCGGACCTGCAGAAGATCTTCGTGCTACGCCGCATCCTGGCGCCGATGGGCACCACTGACGCGATCGAGTTCCTCATCGACAAGCTCAAGCAGACCAAGTCCAACGCCGACTTCTTCGATTCGATGAATACGTGATTGGGCTACCCTCCCCCTTGTGGGGCGGGTCGAGCCGCATAGCGCTCTCCCTTCTCCTCTTGTGGGAGAAGGTGTCGCCGCAGGCGACGGATGAGGGGTGTTCCGGTGAACGCCAACGTCTCACTCCGCTGGAACACCCCTCATCCGTCTCGGCGCTTCGCGCCGATCCACCTTCTCCCACAAGGGGAGAAGGAAAAGGCACTATCGCCGCAACAGCTTCTCTAACTCACCAGCATCCGTCACAACAGGCAGGCATACCTGGCCGCTGCAGAACCAGGCGCCAGCCTTGTTCGTCGGCGGCAGCATGCCACCCGGGAGCAGCGGCCGATTCGTCGCCGTTCCGACTGGCACCACGATATCGACCCGGCGCGGATCAGGATTCCGATTCGCAACCGGAACAAGACTTGGATCGTCCAGGGTATCGACCAGCACCAGCTTCAGCGGCTCGAGCGCCAATGCACAGGCGTTGACGATGCCGGCTTGGCCATAGGTCCGTTGCCCGGCGCGGCCCATGGCATGTTCGGCGGTCGTCCAGGCTTTTTGCCAGAGATCAGGATCGCCGGTGATCGAAGAGAGCCGCACCAACGCTTCGATGATCTGGCTTGTGGCGGAAGGGATTGCCTCGTCGACGTCGCCGCGGATGCGGATCGGAACGTCGCCGCTGTCCGACGCCGTAAGCCAGTAGCCGGCGTTTTCGCTATCCCGGTGCCAGCGGTCGAGCTCGCCGAT
>JAEKLU010000360.1 GCA_019509685.1 Mesorhizobium sp.
TATGATTTCACGCTTAAGCACGGGCAGGGCATCACACGGCCGCTGGCCGACGATTGGCCGTGGTATGTGCTGATGCAGGTCTCCTCGGGACGTTCCGAGGAAGATGGCCGGGCGTTGATCGAGGAGATCCTGGGCGAGGCGCTCGAGCAGGGCATCATCGGCGACGCGGTCGTCTCGGCAAGCCTTGCCCAGGGCGATGCCTTCTGGAATTTTCGTGAGACGCTGCCCGAGTGCCAGAAGCCCGAGGGCGCCTCGATCAAGCACGACATCTCGGTGCCGACGGCCGCCATTCCCGACTTCATCGACAAAGCGGCCGGCGTGGTGGAAGGGGTCTGCCCCGGCGCGCGCGTGGTCTGCTTCGGCCATATGGGCGACGGCAATCTGCACTACAACATCTCGCGTCCCGTGGATTGGCAAGACGAGGCGTTCCTTGCCCTCTACCATCCCATGAACCACGCCGTGCACGATGTCGTGCGCTCCTTCCACGGCTCGATCTCGGCCGAGCACGGCATCGGCCAGCTGAAGCGCGACGAGCTGATCGCCACGGCGCCGCCGATGGCCATCGACCTGATGCGCCGGGTGAAGGCGGCCTTCGATCCGGCCGGCATCATGAATCCCGGTAAGGTTATCTGATCGTTCCCATATCTGGTGGTCGGTGGCATTCCGATAACCATCCCTGAGATCAGCAAAATTTAACCGACTTTCTTAAGCGCGGCGGTAAGGAGCCAGCGCTAATGTTTCTTCCCATAAACGAGGCCGGAAAACCGGCCCGGAGAGAACCGGAAAACGGCCCTCAGGAAGAAACAGGGAAGACATTCGATGAACACTGGACTGAAGCCAGTATGGGCCGGACGCAACATGCGGCTCGACCCATTTCGCCTGCCGCAGATGGTAAGCTATGCCACGCGCGACGACTATGGCGATGTCACCTTCACCATCGACCATCGCGGCGCGGTCATCCGCCGTCTGCTGGAGATGAGCGGCGTGCCGGCGATCATCGCGCTGCCCGCCAACGCGTTTCGCGGCGTCGCCGCGCGCGCCATGGAAGATCCGGAAGGCAACGTCACGGTGACGCTGGAGCTTCTCCACAACGACCCGATGCTGTCGGTGCCGCTGCTGGTCGCCGACGATCTCGAGGACGTTGCCGCCGACTGGCGCGCCTGGGCCGATGCCTATCGCCTGCCGATGCTTCTGATCGAGGCCGACGGCGTTGCCCGCACGCTGGAAGAATCGCTCGGCGTCGCCATCAAGGCGCTGCCACCGCAGCAGCGCCGCAAGGGCCGCGTCTCCAACATGCGCCGCCCGCGCTTCCTCGCCCGCCGCAAGGCCGGCAATCTCGGCCTGAGGCTCGTCATCGACGGCCAGGAGATTATTGCGCGGGAGTAGCCGACAGCTTTCTTCTCCCCGTCCTATACGGGGAGAAGTGCCCGGCAGGGCGATGAGGGGCGGCGCCGACCCCCGAAGTTTGGCCACTTCAAAACCCGACGCTATTTTGCCGCTGTAGATTTTGCTTTCAAGGTTGGCGCTGCCCCTCATCCGGCTGCCGCCACCTTCTCCCCGTAGAACGGGGAGAAGAAAGCTAAACCAGCGGCTTCAGCCATATCCAGAGCGATCCGCCGATCAGCCCGAGGAAGATCAGCCAGCCGACCTGGTTGTTCGACTTGAACAGTTTCAGGCATTGATCGGGATCGTTGATGTCGAGCCGCACGATCTGGCGCGCCATATGCGCGCCGGCGGCGATCAGCCCGGCCAGCGCCACCACCGGCACTTGCGCCGAGGCGAAAGCGATGGCGAAGCAGATCAGCGTGCCGCCATAGAGGCCGGTGAGCCACATCTTGGTGTTGTCGCCGAAGAGCCGCGCCGTCGAGCGCACGCCGACGATGGCGTCGTCTTCCTTGTCCTGATGCGCATAGATCGTGTCGTAGCCGATCACCCACAGGATCGAGCCGATATAGAGCATGATGGCCGGGTCATCGATGTCGCCGAACTCGACCGCCCAGCCCATCAGCGCGCCCCAGGAGAAGGCCAGGCCAAGCACGAATTGCGGCCAGTTGGTGAAGCGCTTCATGAACGGGTAGACGGCCACGATCGCCAGCGAGGCAACACCGAGCGGAATGGCGAAGCTGTTGAACTGCAACAGCACGACCAGGCCGACCAGCGCCTGCAGGATCAGGAAAATCCAGGCCTGGCGGCGCGTCACCTTGCCGGCCGGCAGCGGCCGCGAGCGGGTGCGCTCGACCTGGTTGTCGATGTCGACGTCGACGATGTCGTTGTAGGTGCAGCCGGCGCCGCGCATGGCGACGGCGCCGA
>JAEKLU010000055.1 GCA_019509685.1 Mesorhizobium sp.
CCCGACACCATGATCAGCTGCTTGTACTGCTGCGGCGCCTGCGGCAGCGCGTAGAAGGTGCCGGGATGGATGCGCGACGGCACCAGGAAGTCGCGCGCGCCTTCCGGCGACGATGCCGTCAGGATCGGCGTCGAGAATTCGGTGAAGCCGACATCGGTCATGCGCTTGCGCATTTCGGCGATGATCTTCGTCCGCGCAATGATGTTCTTGTGCAGCGTCTCGCGGCGCAGGTCGAGGAAACGGTATTTCAGCCGGATGTCCTCGGGATAATCCGGCTCGCCGAACACCGGCAACGGCAATTCCTTGGCCGCCGACAGCACCTCGATCTCGCGGGCGAATATCTCGATCTCGCCGGTCGGCAGGTTGGCGTTCGTGGTCTCCGGCAAGCGCGCCTTGACCTCGCCGTCGACACGGATGACCCATTCGCCACGCACGGTCTCGGCAACCTTGAAGGCGGGTGAATCCGGATCGACGACGATCTGGGTCAGACCATAATTATCGCGCAGGTCGATGAAGAGCAGCCCGCCATGATCGCGCACCCGATGCACCCAGCCCGACAGGCGAACGGAATTGCCGACGTCGCTCTTGCGCAACTGGGCACAGGTATGGCTGCGGTAACGATGCATGGTCATGATGGAAGTCCGGAAATTGCGGGCCAAGCCCGGTCGAAAATTGGCGCGAAAAGCGCATGGGAGACCGGCTTTGTCAAGGCAAGCGGACAGCTCGGGCCGTCGGGTCCGCAATCAGGCGAAGCGTATTTCGGCGCCCTGGCGTTCGAAATCGGCGAGGACGGCGGCGGGCGCGGTCTTTTCCACCACCAGATGGCGGATCGTGTCGGAACCGGCGATCCGGTACGGCGCCGCCGTCGCGAGCTTGTCGTTGGTAACAGTGATGACGATGCCGGCGCTGTTCCTGGCCATGGCGCGCTTCACTTCGGCTTCGGCCGAATCGAAAGCCGTGATGCCGCGCGCAATATCCAGGCCGCAGGAGCCGAGAAAGAACAGATCGGCGCCAAGCTGCGCCACAGCGGCCAGCGTATCGCCGCCGACACAGGTGCCGAGATCGGGCCTATAGCGTCCGCCGAGCACGATCAGCTCGACCAGCGGCAGGCCGGCAAGAGCCGATGCGACGCCCAGCGAATTGGTGGCCACCGTCAACTCGATATCGCGCGGGATGGCGCGGGCGATCGCCTCGTTGGTCGTGCCGCCATCGATGAACAGCGATTGGCCCTTCTCAAGCAGTCCCGCCGACGCCTTTGCTAGGCGCAGCTTCTCCTCGACCGCATACCCGCTGCGCTGATTGAGCGTCGCCGCGGCAAAAGGCGCCGAAGCCACGGCCCCGCCATAGACGCGGCGCAGTTGCCCGGCCTTGGCAAGCTCGCGCAGGTCGCGGCGCACGGTGTCTTCCGAGACGCCGAAGCGGCTGGCCAGATCGCCGGCCAATACCCTTCCGTCTGCCGCCAGCTGGTCGCGAATGAGTTGTTGCCGTTCTTCGGTCAGCATGCACGATCCTATTTCTTTGTGCATGTTCTTGCATGTTTTGCACGTTCATGCAAGAAACGGAATCGTGAACCGATCGGCCATGGATGCCGTCGACCTGTTATGGAATTGCGTAATGACCTTTGGCCTTAATCTCGCTCCTCAGCACCGCGTCTATGCCGGCTTCGCGATCTATGCCTTCGCCTTGGGCAACATCTTTCCGCGCCTGCCCGACATCAAACACGCCATGCAGATCGAGGACGGCACGCTTGGGCTCGCCCTGATCGGCACGCCGATCGGCACCTTGATCGCGCTGACGCTGGCGACGCCGATCCTGGAACGCGTCGGCTTCCGCCGCGCGCTGCTCTGGCTCGTTCCCTTGCTGGCCTTGGCCTATGCTATCGCGGTGCACGCGACAGGGCCGGCAGCACTTTTCCTGATGCTGCTTCCGGTCGGGCTGATGATCGGCAGCATCGAGATCATCTTGAATGTCGAGGCCGACAGGACCGAGTTCCTGCTGCGGCGCCGCATCATGAACCGCGCGCATTCGTTCTGGAGCATAGGCTTTTTCGGCGCCGGGGTGTTCGGCGGCGCCGTGGCGCATCTCGGCCTGTCGCCACAGCTGCATCTGGCGCTGGTCGCGCCGGTAGTGGCGATCGCGATGGCGCTGTTTCTCGGCGACTTCCAGCCGGCGCCCGCCCGCTTCGCGGCCGCGAGCGAGAAGCAGCCGAAGTTCGCGCGGCCGACGCTGCCGATCCTCATCCTCGTCGCGGTGACGCTTTCAGCAATGCTGATGGAAGGCGCCAGCATGGACTGGTCGGCGATCTACATGCGCACCGTCTTCGAATCCGGCCCGCTCGTCGCCGGCTTCACGGTGGCGCTGTTTGCCTTCTCGCAAGCTGCGACCCGCTTTTTCGCCGATAGCTTTGTCGAGCGCCATTCGCCGGCGGGCGTGGCGCGCGTGCTTCTGGTGACGATGGCGGCCGGCGTCTTCATCGTCTTCTTCTCGCCGCTGCCGATCCTATCGATGCTGGGCTTTGCCCTGATGGGCATCGGCTGCAGCGCCATCTTCCCGCTGGCGATCTCGGCCGCGGCGCAGCGGACTGACCGCGCGGCGGCGATCAACGTCGCCGCCCTGTCGCAGATCTCCTTCGTCGCCTTCCTGCTCGGGCCGCCGCTGCTCGGCTTCGTGTCCGACCACTGGGGCATCCGCTCGGCCTTTGGCATCGGCATCCCGTTCATCGTGCTGAGCCTCGCCGCCGCCGGCGCGCTTGGTCGACGCGTGCCGGCTGCGGCGCCTGGCGGCATACCGGCCCCTTTCAAGCCGAAAGCAGCGGCATCGGCCGGTGAAGTCTGAGCGACTTTATCCGAATTGTCGCAATCTTGCGGACGTAGCAGTGCGTGACGGCGCTACGGCGCTTGACGAAAGCGCGCGCGGCTGAAATTGAAAGGGACCTAATAGTGTGCCAAAAGCGATTTGATGCAGGTCATCACCACCCAAGAAGAACTTGAGCACGTCATCGCGGCGTTCGAAAAGTCGGAATTCGTCACCGTCGACACCGAATTCATTCGTGAGACGACCTTCTGGCCGATCCTTTGCCTGATCCAGATCGCCGCGCCCGGGATCGAGGCGCTCATCGATCCGCTGTCGCCGGGCATCGACCTGAAGCCGTTCTTCCGCCTGATGGCCAATGAAGCGGTGCTGAAGGTTTTCCACGCCGCGCGCCAGGACATCGAAATCATCGTCCATCTCGGCAATCTTGTGCCGCACCCGGTCTTCGACACGCAGGTGGCGGCGATGGTCTGCGGCTTCGGCGACAGCGTGTCCTACGACCAGCTCGTCCAGAAAGTCACGGGTGCAAGGCTCGACAAATCCTCGCGCTTCACCGACTGGCGGCACCGGCCGCTTTCCGACAAGCAGCTTGAATACGCGCTTGCCGACGTCACCCATCTGATCGAGGTCTACGAGCACCTCAGCGCCGAGCTGAAGCGCGAGGACCGCGCGCATTGGCTGAACGAGGAGATGGATGTCCTCACCTCGCGCGAGACTTACGATCCGCATCCCGAGGATGCCTGGAAGCGGTTGAAGATGCGGCTGCGCAAGCCGCAGGAGCTGGCGATCGTGCAGGCGGTGGCCGCCTGGCGCGAACGCGAGGCGCGCGAACGCGACGTGCCGCGCGGCCGTGTGCTGAAGGACGACGCGATCTACGAGATCGCCCAGCAGGCGCCGCGCGACACGGCGGCGCTCGGCAAATTGCGCACCACGCCGAAAGGCTGGGAACGCTCGGCGACCGCGACGGCTTTGCTTGGCGCCGTCAACGCAGCCCTTGCCTTGCCGAAGGACGAGATGCCGAAGCTGCCGAAAAGCGTGCAGCCGCCCGAAGGCTCGAGCGCAGCGGCGGAATTGCTCAAGGTGCTGCTCAGGATCGTCGCCGAGAACGAAGGCGTCGCCACCAAGGTGCTCGCCTCCAGCGATGATATCGACCGCATCGCGGCCGAGGGCGAGGAAGCCGACGTGCCGGCGCTGCAAGGCTGGCGGCGCGCCGTGTTCGGCGAAAGGGCGCTGAAGCTCGTGCGCGGTGAAATCGGCATCAAGTTCGACAAGCGCCGGATCGCGGTGTTCGAACTGTAGCGCTCACACCACCCCGAGCAGGTGGAACGCGAACCAGATCCAAGCAATAAGCAATATGCCCGCGCCGAGGAAAAACATGCGGCTGCGATGCAGCACATAGTTTCTGCTGAGGTGCACCCATGCGTGCACATAGCGTGTCACTATGAAGAGCCACATCAGCAGCAGCGTCAGATAGTTGACGCCGTTGGTGACGAACAGCGCCAGGCATAGAATGTGAAACAGAACCGGCAGCTCGAACTGGTTGATCAGATTGTTGGCGACGGTAACGCTGGACGCCGGTTCGGTGGAGCGCACCTTGTAGGCGCTGACCTTGGCCTCGCCCGACTTTATGGCGCCGTAGCGCCGATGAAACATCACCAGATAAACGATATAGACCAGTAGCACATGGGCGAGCATCGGCCAGAAGATTGCGGTCTGATGCATAGCTCCCCCTGCCGCCCGCTGCCCGGTTCAGCGCCGCCGCTGCACGGCCAGCGCGAACGCGGCGACGACGAAGATCGGGATCGCCAGCAGCGCGAATTTGATCGCGATCAGGGTCGAGGCAAAGGCGAGTGAATCGGGATTGGCCGACTGGAAGTCGGACAGCAGCCGCGCCACGGCGAGGTTCTGCGCATAGTCGGCGATCGTATAGGGCAGCACCAGCACCAGCGAAAACAGCGCCTGCACCTCCACCGGCCAGGCGCGGAAGGTGCTGAGCCGGCGACCGAGCGCGAGGATCAAGCTGGCCAAAGTCAGCGACAGCAGCGCCGGAAACAAAAGGTCGAAGGTCAGATAGTGCCAGACGATGATGATCTCGCCGCCGCGCCGGCCGAGCGCGTTGAGCCACTCCATGCCTTCATCCGGCGTGAAACCGGTAATGCGCATGTCGAGCGAAGCCAATCCGCCGCTCAAATGGCGGAAATAGAAGAACTCCAGCGCGTTCATGGCCAGGAAAACGGCGAACGACGCAAAGGAAAGCGCTGCCGCATGCCGCGACAGGCGCAGCACCGCAAAACTCAGGCCGCGCCACAGCCCCTGACGGTCGGGCGCGGCGTCCTGATCAAAGTCCGCCCGGATAGTTCGGGCTTTCGCGGGTGATCGTGACGTCATGGGCGTGGCTTTCACGAAGTCCGGCGTTGGATATGCGCACAAAGGTGGCGCGTTCGCGGAAATCGGCAAGGTCGCGACCACCGACATAACCCATAGCGGCTTTCAGCCCGCCCGCAAGCTGGTGCAGCACTCCAGACACAGGTCCTTTGTAAGGAACCTGTCCCTCAATGCCTTCCGGGACCAGTTTCAGCGTGTCGCGGACCTCGGCCTGGAAGTAACGGTCGGCCGAGCCGCGCGCCATGGCGCCGACCGAGCCCATGCCCCGATAGGCCTTGAAGGAGCGGCCCTGGTGCAGATAGACCTCGCCCGGACTTTCGTCGGTGCCGGCAAGCAGCGAACCGATCATGGCGGCGCTCGCGCCGGCGGCAAGCGCCTTGGCGAGATCGCCCGAATATTTGATGCCGCCGTCGGCGATGACGCTGACGCCGACCTTATGCGCGGTTTCCACCGCCGACATGATAGCCGAAAGCTGCGGCACGCCGACGCCGGCGACGATGCGCGTGGTGCAGATCGAGCCCGGGCCGATGCCGACCTTGACGGCATCCGCGCCGGCATCGATCAGCGCCTTCGTGCCGTCGGCGGTGGCGACGTTGCCAGCCAGGATACGCACCGAATTGGACAGTTTCTTTGCCCGCGCCACGGCATCCAGCACGCGCTGCGAATGGCCGTGCGCGGTGTCGATGACGAGAAGGTCGACGCCGGCGTCGATCAGGCGCTCGGCCCGTTCGAAACCGTCATCGCCGACGCTGGTGGCGGCGGCGGCGCGCAACCGGCCTTGCGCGTCCTTGGTGGCGTGCGGGTTGAGCTGTGACTTCTCGATGTCCTTGACGGTGATCAGGCCGACGCAATTGCCCCTCTTGTCGACCACCACCAGCTTCTCGATGCGGTGCTGATGCAGCAGCCGCTTGGCCTCGTCCTGGTCGACATTCTCCTTGACCGTGATCAGGTTCTCACGCGTCATCAGCTCGTAGACTTTTTGAGACGGATCGGAGGCGAAGCGCACGTCGCGGTTGGTGAGGATGCCGACGAGACGGCCGGCCGTGTGGCCGCCGGCGCCGCCATTCTCGACTACCGGAATGCCCGAGATCGAATAGGTGCGCATCAGCGACAGAGCGTCGGCGAGCGTGGCATCCGGACCGATGGTGACCGGGTTCACCACCATGCCGGATTCGAATTTCTTCACCTGCCGAACCTGCTCGGCCTGCTCGACCGGTGTAAGGTTACGGTGGATGACGCCGATGCCGCCGGCCTGCGCCATGGCGATCGCCAGCCGCGCCTCGGTGACGGTATCCATGGCGGCCGACAGGATCGGGACGTTGAGGTCGATATCGCCGGCGATGCGCGTGCGGATGTCGGTTTCGCCTGGCATGACCTCGGAATGGCCGGGCTGCAACAGCACGTCGTCAAAGGTCAGCGCCAGCGCGCCGGTGGACGTTTCGATGATTTTTGACATGGCCAGCCCTCGGAATACAAAAAAGCGCTGGACCGCAATGGACAGCGCCGACTCGTTTCTTCCCTTTCAGGATTGGCGCTGGCTGGTACCACGTCCGGCGGCGGATGAAAAGCCGATCGTTGCGTGGGGCTTCAGCTTCTCATTCCGCACCCAGGAGGTCGTCGAGCAACTCATGGCGCGGTGAAGCAAAAGGATTGACGACAGTGACGCCGCCCCAGGTGAAGCCGTGTTGCAAATCCTCCGACAGGAGCAAACGGCAACCCGATCGCGAGGCCGTCGAGAGGATGACCGCGTCCCAAATACCAAGACGGTGGTCCGCGGCCAGATCTACCGCCATCATCATCACTTCGGGCGTCGTTCCAATGACCGGAAATGCGTCGCGCCAACTCAGGAGCGCTTCCCGGGCATCCCCAGGCGATCGTCCGGCCTTGCGCACAAGCACATTGAACAACTCACCCAAAACCTGAACCGGAACG
Source organism: Mesorhizobium sp. (assembly GCA_019509685.1). The sequence continues at coordinate 7,129 of JAEKLU010000055.1, forward strand.
ATTGCCGCCTCTGGTGGAATATTGCGCAGAAGATCGAAAACGGCGTCGCGTTTTTCCGCGCTATTCACACCCTCCGCATAGACAAGGATATTGGTATCGAGCGCGACCTTCACCGGTCGTCCTCATAGAGTTCGTCGCGGGTCCAACGTTCGGCGTCGATAAGCGGCTGCCGTTCGAGACGAGCCAGCAATGTTGCTCGTGAGCGAGAAGCCACGCCTTCGTTCTTTTCGGCAGGGACGATCCGCGCCACCGGCCGGCCGTGGCTGGTCACGACATAGCTCTGCCCTTCGCGTACACCGCGAAGAATCGAAGAAAACTTGCGATTGGCATCGGCGGCGGAAACAGCTTCGTCCATGACACCGCTCTCCATTAGTAGTAATTTTCACTACAATAGTGATCGTCATGGCTTTTGGCAAGCCGTTGCAAATCGTGACGACCACCAGTGGTTGCGGTCGCATAAAAGTGACAGCAATTTAATGCGACTCCCGGGCGAAGGCGTGATAACCGCCCGGACGTGCCCGATCGCTCCCAAGCCGGACACCAGATTCGCGAACACAGGGCGTTCCGTTGAACCGCATCATCCCGCTCATACTGGCGGTCGCACTTTTCATGGAGAACATGGATTCGACCGTGATCGCGACCTCGCTGCCGGCGATCGCTGTCGATATCCACACCAGCCCGATCGCGCTGAAGCTGGCGCTGACCGCCTATCTGGTGTCGCTGGCGATCTTCATTCCGATCAGCGGCTGGATGGCGGACCGGTTCGGCGCCAAGAACGTGTTTCGCGCCGCGATCGCCGTCTTCATCGCCGGCTCGGTCGCCTGTGCCTTATCCAATTCGTTGCCGG